>CAUZNJ010000148.1:0-5423 GCA_963580965.1 Alphaproteobacteria bacterium
CTCAGCCGTTGCCCCAAAAGGGTAGGGTGAAAAACCTCATTGGTCGTCAGGCCATGCCTGTCCAAGTGCTTATAATACCGTCGCGTGCAATCAAGCCGCTTACGGTGCTACCAAGATGGCTTACTAAGCTGGTATGCCTAACCCACCTGCCCCAGTTCGCGCTACCTTTCCTTTGAATTGATCCCGCAAATGAATCTGTCAGCGACCCATCGCGGCATGGCTTTTATGGTACTGTCGGCCCTGGTTTTTATGATGATGAATGGGGTCACCCGCCATCTATCAGATGACCTACATCCATTTGAAATTGGCTTCTTCCGATCCCTATTCGGCTTAATGTTTTTTCTTCCACTACTTGTCCGCCAGCGGTTTTTACCCCTGCGCACACGTCGAGTTGGCCTCCACCTTCTTCGCGGTGCGGTACATGCCGCGTCCATGCTCATGTTTTTCCTCGCTCTGAAGCACACACCGCTCGCCAAACTTGCGGCGCTATTTTTTGTCACACCGCTGTTTGGTACCGTTCTGGCCATCTTGATCCTGAAAGAAACCATTCGCCTGCGCCGCGTATCCGCGCTCGCTATTGGCTTCACAGGCATGCTGATCATTGTTCAGCCAGGTACTGATGCACTCGACTTCGGTGCCATTCTAGTCCTGGGGGCGGCCGTGTTTGCTAGCTTCGCGGTCGTGCTAATCAAACGGTTAACGACGACAGAATCTTCTGTGACCATGACTATCTACTCCGGACTAGTGACGACACCCGTGGCGTTCATCGCCGCCGTGCCGGTGTGGCATACCCCGACAGCGGAGCAACTGGCGTGGATGGTGATCATCGGCTGTCTCGGGAGCATCGGCCAATTGAGCATGGTGCGGGCGCTGGCTTTAGCTGAAGCAACTGTCGTGCTGCCCCTCGATTTTACTAAATTGATCTGGTCAGCCTTAATAGGCTATTTTTTCTTTGCCGAGGTGCCCGGTGTAGCTACCTGGATCGGCGGTGCAATGATTTTTACGGCAACTATTTATATCGCACACCGAGAACGACAGATTCGAGGTTTGGATTCGTTACAACAGCCGCCGATTAATTTCCGACATCCCTGATTGCCTAGGCTTGGCTCAAGAGGGTTTGGAGAGCCATACATGCACCATCATGCCAAGGATCCCGGCGCGAAAACCGTACCGGTTTCGATCTCGCCGCTTAAAGCTGCAAAATTTAATTTTTGGCGATCACTGTCGCTCCCATGGCGGTATATACGGCGGATAGACCGCGTCTAACATGTATTCAGTTAGGGGCTCGGTATGGATGTCTCCAATCCTTTCCCTGTCCTTAACATACGCCCAAGCCTTCATTAGAGTCCCCCCAGCCTCTGGCGCCACCTCAATTTGAATGCGCCTATAACCATTTATTTTTGCAGTACTTTCGATGAGATCGAGGGCATGCAACCCATCTTCGTCAACGGCATAGGTCTCGCCAAAAACCCGGTTGCCGTGCCCTGCTTCATCGATGAGGCACGGAGAATACCAACGCCCACCAACCACCAGCGGGTAGGACTGTACCGTGCCGAACCGACCAAGGCAGTCGTATAGTTCCATGCCGCCATTGGCATGGTAAGGGAACCCTTTTTTCAGGGTGCCGTATATAAAAACCCGCTGCATATACAACCTCTAGAGATGAAGTCATTGAGGGATGACGCGTTGCCCTATTGCATACAAGAATTCAGGCTGTATTCTCTTTGTATAACTTCCCGCTGATAGGGAATGTGCGTCCATCCGCCGGGTCTGTTGGCTGCAAAATTTCAGTGCATATCAGTGAATAAGGCAATGGTCCAATTGGCACCATCCTCTGTTACACGTCCAGGACACAATCGAATCTTGTCCTATCCCAAGGGGAAACAGAAATGAAGGCAATGCAATACGAGGCTCCTGAGACCATCGATCAGGCTGTCGCTCTGCTAGCAGAAGCCACGGGCGAAGGTCGTATGCTGGCAGGAGGCACAGATCTCTTGGTGCAGATGGGCACCGGGCGGATATCGCCGGGTGTCGTCATCGATATCAAGCGGATTGCCGAATTACGCAAGATGACTAGCGTCGATGGCGGTTTTCACATCGGCGCCGCCGTAGCGGGTGCCGAGGCGCATGAGAATGCGGCGTTCGTAGCAGCTTGGCCGGGCCTTATGGAAGGTTGGGACCTAATTGGTTCGACCCAGATCCAGGGCCGCGCCACGCTGGGCGGTAACCTGTGTAATGCATCACCGGCCGCTGACAGCGTCCCTGCGATGATTGCCGCCAGCGCGACCTGCACTGTCGTCGGCCCCAAAGGAACCCGTGAAATTCCGGTCGAGGCCGTCTGCACTGGTCCAGGCAAGACGTCTTTGGCGCCGGGCGAGTTCATCTCCTTTATCAATCTGCCAGCACGCGTGCCGCGTTCGGCTGACGCCTATCTGCGCTTTATTCCGCGTACGGAAATGGACATCGCGGTAGTCGGCGTGGGTGTCAATCTCACAGTTGATGAGGAGGGTACTTGCACTGCGGCACGGGTATCCCTTGGGGCGGTGGCTCCGACTGCGCTGCTGGTTAATGACGCCGCAGATGCGATCATCGGAACTAAGCTCGACGAAAACGCACTCGACAAACTGGCCGCCGCCTGTAGCGCGGCTTGCAAACCTATTAATGACAAGCGGGGCACCGTCGCCTATCGGGTGAAGGTGGCAGGGGTTCTGGGGCGACGTGCTGCTCTTATCGCCCTTGAGCGCGCTAAAGCGCGCGGCTGAAACAAAAGCGCTGGAGAAACAATTCATGTCGAAACACCACGTGACGACGACGGTCAACGGTGAACCCGTTGAATTTTTGTGCGAAACGCGCCAGACCCTTTTGGACGTGTTGCGCGACGAATTGGAGCTGACGGGCAGTAAGGAAGGTTGCTCGTCTGGCGATTGCGGGGCTTGCAGCGTAATGTTGGACGGACGTCTCGTCTGTTCTTGCCTTGTCATGGGCGTCGAAACCGAAGGCCGGACCGTCGACACCATCGAGGGCATGGCTGACGGCGATCAACTGCACCCGTTGCAACAAAAATTCCTTGAGCACGCTGCACTGCAATGTGGGATCTGCACCCCGGGGTTCCTGATCGCGGCCAGGGCTTTGTTGGAACGCAATAACAATCCAACGGAGACGGAGGTCCGCTATTGGCTGGCGGGCAACCTTTGCCGCTGCACGGGCTATGATAAGATCGTCCGCGCCGTGATGGACACGGCTTCTGAGATGCGAGGAGTATAACCATGACCGCCGAGAAAAAAGAATACCGCTGGATCGGTAAGCGCGTCGTCCGCCCCGATGGAGTCGAGAAAGTAACCGGACGCGCTCAGTTCAGTGCCGATTTTAACATGCCCGGTCAGATTGTTGGCAAGGTGTTACGCAGTCCTCATGCCCACGCCCTCATCAAGTCGATCGACACGTCGAAGGCCACGGCCCTGCCCGGGGTTAAGGCGATTGTCATCGGCTCGGATTTCCCCGAACTTCCAGATGAATGGTTCGGCGCCGGTCGTGTCGAAAATAATTTTAGCTTGCTGTCGCAAAACGTTATTGCCCGCACGAAAGTTCTTTATGAGGGCCACGCAATTGGCGCCGTCGCAGCCACGACCTCCGAAATCGCCGATGAAGCACTATCTTTAATCAAGGTTGATTACGAAATTCTGCCGCATGTTATCGATGTCGAGGACGCGATCAAGCCAGATGCGCCACTGTTATTCGAAGACATGATCACCCGTAACGTAACCCCACCACCGACCAAGCCGTCGAACATTGCCAAGATTGCTGAGTTTCATCTGGGCGATATCGAAAAGGGCTTTGCCGAGGCCGATGTCATCGTTGAGCGCGAGTTCACCACCAAGGCCGTGCATCAAGGCTACATCGAACCGCACGCCTGTATCGCTAGCTGTTCGGCTGACGGTCAAGCAACGATTTGGAGTTCCAGCCAGGGCCATTTCCAGGTCCGCGCCTGGGTCGCCAAGATTGTTGGTATGGCGATGTCGAAAATAAACGTTATGCCCGCTGAAATCGGCGGTGGCTTCGGCGGCAAACTGATTCCGTATTTAGAGCCTGTGGCTGTTGCCCTCTCACGCAAATCGGGCCGAGCCGTAAAAATTGTCATGACCCGCGAGGAAGTGTTCCGTGCATCAGGACCGACATCCGGTTCACACATGCGGGTTAAAATGGGCGCCAAGAAGGATGGTACCATCATTGCCGTCGATGGCGAGTTCATGTTCCAGGCAGGCGCTTTTCCGGGGTCTCCAGTAGTTGGCGCGGCCATGTGCGCTTTCGCCCAGTACACCATTCCAAACGTTAAATCGGTCGGGATCGACGTAGTAACTAACAGGCCTAAAGTGGCTGCCTACCGGGCTCCGGGGGCGCCAATCAGTGCCTTCGCGACAGAAAGCATCATCGACGAATTAGCTCAGAAGCTAGGTGTTAATCCCCTCGAAATGCGCATCAAAAACGGCGTGCGCCAGGGCGACAAGGCATTCTTTGGGCCAACATTCGGTGCTATCGCCTTCGTCGAAACGCTTGAGGCGTTGCGCGATCACCCCAACAACAAGATCGCGCTCGGCGCCAACCAGGGCCGCGGGTTTGCCTCTGGCTATTGGTTTAACGGCGGTGGGGAATCGACAGCCACCGTCAACATAAATGGTGACGGCACGGCTTCGGTGATCGAGGGCAACCCCGACATTGGCGGTTCGCGAGCTTCGATGGCGTTGATGACCGCCGAAGTGCTCGGTATTGAATACGGCCAGGTCAAAGCGATCGTCGGGGACACTGCCTCCATTGGCTTCAACCACGTCACCGGCGGCAGTCGCGTTACCTTTGCTACGGGCATGGCAGTGGTGCGTGCAGCTGAAGACGCCGTGCGCGAAATGCGTGAGCGGGCCGCCATGATCTGGGATATCAGCCCAGATGCAGTGGATTGGGTGGACGGATACGCTCGCCCGGCCGGTCCCAATGCTGGCAATTTCGAGCCCCTCTCGCTTAAGCAAATCGCTGGAATATCCGCTAAGACCGGCGGACCCATCACCGGTCATTGTTCATTGAATGCCGAGGCTCCTGCGCCAGGGCTGGCCTCAATGATGGTCGATGTC
The DNA here is from genome assembly GCA_963580965.1 of Alphaproteobacteria bacterium. Lineage (GTDB taxonomy): Bacteria > Pseudomonadota > Alphaproteobacteria > Rhodospirillales > CAMCUA01 > CAMCUA01. The sequence continues at coordinate 5,121 of CAUZNJ010000148.1, forward strand.
GAAGTGGACACAGAGACCGGCCATGTGACAGTTCTTCGTGCCACCCTAGCGCAGGATGTTGGCCGCGCCATTCATCCCAGCTATGTCGAAGGACAGATGCAGGGCGGCGTCGCCCAGGGCATCGGTTGGGCGTTGAACGAGGAATACATATATGACAAGAACGGCCGGCTAGAGAATCCGGGGTTTCTTGATTACCGCATCCCAGTTTGCTCCGATTTGCCCATGCTCGACACGGTTATGATTGAATGTCCGCACCCCGGTCACCCCTTCGGCGTGAAAGGTGTGGGAGAGGTTCCGATCGTG
>CAUZNJ010000149.1:0-5379 GCA_963580965.1 Alphaproteobacteria bacterium
GCGCGTCTGTACGGAAAATACCCGTTTGGTCGTCCGGATCAGAACTTCAAAATTAGCGGCAGGTCCCATACCGCCTACTGAATCGCGTAGATGACGGATATAAAGACGATAGCCTTCAGTTAAATCCGTATTCGTTAGGCCAGTGGGAAAGTCCGCAAATTCATCGATAGGCAGCGCCGCGCCGTCAAATTCCATTAGGAGGCCCGGTCAGGAACCGGGCTGAGGTTCGACTTCGAGCCCACCGCCTGGGTGATTCTTAGATTTCCCGCTGACCGGCACGGAGGCGCGATGCCCGCCGCCTTCCTTGAACATATCATCGCTACTCTCGGGCCGAATGATCGACTCACCACGCATTAGGGCGTTCACGTCTTCGCCCGATAGTGTTTCGTATTCCAATAGCGCCTGCGCTATAGTTTCCAAGTCATCTCGCTTTTCGGAGATGATATGTCGTGCCGTTGACTCCGCATTATCGATTAGCGCCCGGATTTCATCATCGATCATCTTTGCCGTCGCGTCCGACATGTTTTGTTGCTTGGCAACAGAATGACCGAGAAACACTTCTTCTTCATTCTCTGAATAGCGCAGCGGGCCAAGCTTTTCGCTAAACCCATACTCGGTGACCATGCGGCGTGCCATATTGGTCGCTTGACGGATATCATCGCCGGCGCCCGTGGTGATATTTTCCGGACCAAAGACGATTTCTTCAGCAATACGACCACCGAACATCATGGCAAGCTTAGAGGTTAACTCAAGCTTCGAATAGCCGTAGCGGTCGCGCTCTGGCAGGGACATAGTGAGGCCAAGCGCTCGGCCGCGTGGAATGATGGTAACCTTGTGCAGCGGGTCATGCTTCGGCACATTTCGGCCTACCAAAGCATGGCCCGCCTCATGATAGGCCGTCAGTCTCTTCTCGTCCTCGCTCATAACCATGGACCGCCGTTCGGCGCCCATCATTACCTTGTCTTTGGCATCCTCGAACTCACGCATGGTGACAACGCGCTTGCCAGTCCGCGCAGCCAGCAACGCGGCCTCGTTGACAAGGTTAGCAAGATCTGCACCAGAGAACCCCGGCGTGCCACGAGAAATAACCCGAGCATCGACGTCGGGAGCCAACGGAACTTTACGCATGTGCACCTTGAGTATCTTCTCGCGGCCAAGAATGTCTGGGTTGGGAACCGTCACCTGCCGATCAAAACGACCTGGACGCAGCAAAGCCGGGTCCAACACGTCGGGCCGGTTTGTGGCAGCAATCAAGATAACGCCCTCGTTGGATTCAAAACCGTCCATCTCAACCAACATCTGATTGAGCGTCTGTTCGCGTTCGTCATTACCGCCGCCGAGGCCTGCGCCTCGATGGCGGCCTACCGCATCAAGCTCATCTATAAAGATGATACAGGGCGCGTTCTTCTTTCCCTGTTCAAACATGTCGCGAACCCGCGAGGCGCCAACACCGACGAACATCTCAACAAAATCCGAACCGGAGATCGTGAAGAACGGCACGTTGGCCTCGCCAGCAATTGCGCGCGCCAACAGGGTCTTACCAGTACCTGGAGGGCCAATCAGCAAACAACCCTTGGGAATCTTGCCGCCGAGGCGCTGAAACTTTTGTGGATCACGAAGGAATTCGACGATTTCTTCGAGTTCCTGCTTAGCTTCGTCGATGCCGGCGACATCTTCAAAGGTCACGCGCCCAGCCTTTTCGGTCAGCAGGCGAGCCTTAGATTTTCCGAATCCCATTGCTTTTCCACCGCCGCCCTGCATCTGGCGCATGAAGAATACCCACACGCCGATGAGCAGCAACATAGGAAACCAGGAAATCAAAATACTCCACAAATTAGGAGACCCATCGTCTGACGGCACCGCCTTGATGAGCACGTCATGCGCCGAAAGAGTGGAGACCAAATTGGCATCTTCTGGCGCGTAGGTGGAGAATTCGCCGTTGGTGTCACTAAACTTTCCCTTAATGTCGTGCCCCTGGATAGTGACTTCGGCGACGTTGTTGCTCTTAATTTCGGTGATGAATTCCGAATAGGCGATCACTGTGCTCAAGTTATGCGGCGTCGACCCCTGAAAGAGGTTAAAGAGGGCGAATACCAAGAGGGAGATAATGCCCCAAAGCGCCAGATTCTTACTAAATTTCACCGTCTTTTCCTTCCAGGGCAACCGGCCGCCTCAGGGCAAAACACCTTTGACTGCCACACCAGAACAAGGTTCTCGGTCTGGTCACGTGTCTCGGGGACACGGACATTAAGTAGTGTGCGCAACGCCAGGCGCAACCCGATAGCCCAGTGCCGCCAGCGACACGGCAGGCCGAAAGAGTACTTCTTTGAGCACCTCACCGCCGCCCGCATTTCTATATGCCATATGGGGGACCTCAAGAACACCACCTTCGTCCCACAGCGCCGGTAGTCCGCACCGCACCGCCGACGGAATCGGTAATTGCGCCAGAGAAGGCCGCAGGCCCTTAATTTCCTCCCACCCTAAACGGCCTAGCGGTGCAAGCCGCAAAGACGGATGGATAGGTCTATCGGATGAGACCGAGATGACAAAGCGGTTGTCCCACACCACCGGACTTTCAAGCTGGATCGATTCTGGTATAGGAAGATTGCGGTCCTCGCGGCAAATCAATACCTGATCCCCCTTAGTATGAATTAGCCGGCATCCCGAAAGTGTCAGGCCACGCCACTCTGGATCCCAGGCAATGGCGTTCTGAGCACGAACAACCGACTCGCGTTTTGCCAAGCTCTCGCGCCCGCCCACAGACGCCGTAAGGCGGGCTAGAAGGAGCCTGGCGAGGTGATTCGGCAACGCCCGGAAGGCATGAAGGTTAAGCCGGGCAAAGCCTGCCGGGTGGACGTGCACGCAACACGCGCCGGCCGCCGCCGTAGCAGCCTCCATGACAGCACGCGCACGGCCCGCCACCTCCGCCACCATATTTAATCGACTAGACACGCCGGGCGCAGCCGCAATCGCACGGCGCACCCGCACCCGGGTAAATGCCTCATCGTTATTCGAAACGTCCTCAATCCACGATAAGCCGTTTTCACCCAATAGGACTCGCAAGCTCTCCCGTGTCAGACCCAGAAGCGGCCGAAGTATGCGCACATGTTGCCGCTCGACGATTGCAGACATACCTGCAAGCCCTTCGACACCCGTCGCGCGGCCCGCCCGCATCAGCACCGTCTCAGCCTGATCATCCTGGGTATGACCGAGTAGTAGGTGCAAGATGCCTGCATCTCGACACCAAGCTTCCAGCAAACCATAACGGGCCTGGCGGGCTGCCGCCTGTAGCCGGCTGCGGGGCTTCGGCCCTTCCCAACGCAAGGTGACATGAGGAATGTCGTGCTCGCCGAGCCACTGGCCAACCTGGCGTGCCTCGGCAGCCGACTCGGCCCGTAAACCGTGATCGACAGTCACCGCAGTTACTCGACCTTTTATTTGCCGCACCCAGGCCCCCGCCAGCAGGCACAGCGCCATGCTATCACCACCGCCAGAAACCGCGACAGCAATGTTGGGAGATGTCTCAAAGGGCGCGAGTGCACCCATAAGCCGATCAAACACATAAGGGTCCATTCGATCGTCCGCTACAGGGCAAAGCATTTCAGTACGTTCGCACGAGGGCGGGAGTTAGGAGCAGCGTGCGCGTTTCCGTTCCCGCACCTCAATGGCCAGGAGATTCGGCGAGGCATCCAGAAACTCAACTAGAAGCTTGTTAAACGCCGCGCATGCCTCGGTCAGCTTCTCCAGGTTAGCAAGTGACATACCAAGTTTTAGCAGCGCATCCGGTGCCTTTCTTCCTTTCGGTTCTTTCTGGAACCCCTCAAGAAAGACCGCGGCAGCCCGGGCGTAATTCTCGCGGACGTAAAACGTCTCGCCAAACCAATAGCGGGCGTTCCCGGCAAGCCTGTGACTGGGATGCACCACAAGAAATTGGCCCAAAGCTTTTTCCGCAGCCTCATACTTATGCTTGAAAAGAAAACTAAGGGCGAAATCGTATTGTTCCTGTGGTGTCCCTACCGGCAGCACGGCATCGACAGCCCCAACCTGAGACTCAAACTTCGCGACGGGAACGGGACGGGCAGCTGCCACACCGCGCGTCGATTGAAATGCTTCTAGATCCACCTCTGGAATGGTTCCAAGCATGCCTGCCAGGCGTGCCGGGGAAGGGGGTGACTGAATCAGCCCAGGCGCCGGATCGACCATGGCGGATTGACTAACCACATTAGCCTGCCCCGCCGGTGCCGGCACTGCCGATTGTGCAAGAGTGCTCAGACGATAGTCTATATCACTAACGAGCTTGTCGAGGCGCTGCACGAAGGAATCCAGTTGGTGCGCCATTTCCTCACTGCGTCCCGTTGCCGTCCTTAAGCCGCTTTCCAACGCCGACAGGCGTTCGTTTATAAAGGCAAAACCCGAATTTGATATACCTCGGACGGGGGGTGAAGCCGGTATGGTCAACGGCTCTGACTCCTCACGAGAATTCTGCACATTAAGCGTCCGTATATCACGCTCCAGCCGGTCCAGGCGATCAACCAGGGGCTGAACAGAACGATCCTGCGCCTGGATGTTTGCCGGCATCAAGATCACGCTGACGATGGCAACGGCCAGAAATCTTACTGTCCAGTGTTGCGAAGACTGCTTGCGCGTATCCATTGTCATCACGTGAATTTCCTACTCGCCCTTTTCAGCCATATCAATCCGCGCAATCAGCAACCGAGCACACTTGGACGTGCCGCCACGCTATTATGGCCATGACAGTCATACGATAACCATAGATTCTGGGCAAAAATAGGGCGTCTGGCCCCAACGGCCAATAACGTTGGGGCCAGACGCCTATCATTAATCGACCGCTTGGGAGAAATCAGTTTCCAGCAGCAGACTTTACAACGGTCACACCGCGGCGGTTTTGCGCCCAGGCGCCATCGTTCGAGCCCAAGGCAACCGGACGTTCCTTACCATAAGAAATGGTCTGAATGCGATTAGCGCTGACGCCCAGAGCCACCAAGTAATCCTTGACGGCATTAGCGCGTCGCTCACCCAGCGCGAGGTTGTATTCGCGGGTGCCACGTTCATCACAGTGGCCCTCGATCGCAATCGTCGTCGACGGATACTTCTTCAGCCAAGCTGCCTGGCCTTCTAACGTGGTATTGCTGGCAGCTGTAATATCATACTTGTCATAACCAAAGAAAACTTGGTCTCCGATATTAATGACAAGATCATCCTGAGTACCCGCATTCGGCCCAGCCAGCTCAGCAGGCGAGCTTGGCACCGTTTTCGCCGTTGGCGCCGCTGAAGGCGACGATTGTGACGTGGCAGAAGTCAATGCACCACCAGTACCACCACTTGTCGACTGCTCTTCCGACGGCGTGGAACAAGCGG
>CAUZNJ010000150.1:0-5366 GCA_963580965.1 Alphaproteobacteria bacterium
TTCCTTCAATTTTTGGCGCTGTTAAGCCGGCCATCCCCTTCTCTAGAATAAAGCCACGGATATCTCCATCGAGCTTCGCCCAGATGATGAAAACATCAGCGACCGGGGCATTGCTAATCCAGATCTTATTGCCATTAAGCCGATAGCCACCGGATACTCTCTCGGCACGGGTCTTCATGCCGCCTGGATCGGATCCAAAATCCGGTTCGGTCAGGCCGAAACAACCCACCCATTCCCCTGTTGCTAGCTTCGGCAAATACTTGCGGCGCTGCTCCTCCGTGCCATAGGCAAAGATCGGGTACATGACTAGCGAGGACTGCACGCTCATCGTCGAGCGATAGCCGGAATCGACCCGCTCCAACTCTCGCGCTGCCAAGCCATAGCAGACATGATTGACGCCGGGGCCACCGTACTCTTCGGGAATGGTAGGTCCGAGCAGGCCGACATCTCCCATTTCATGAAAGATATCGCGGTCGAACGTCTCGTTCCGATAGGCATCCAGCACCCGGGGCATCAATTTCGATTGGGCGTACTCGCGTGCGGAATTACGCACCATACGCTCCGTCTCATCTAGCTGATCCTCAAGAAAAAAAGGGTCATCCCACTGGAACGGGTTCTTAGCGGCCATATTGCCTAATCCTCGCCATCTATTCATGCTCAGGTGGCGGACCGGCCCGCCACCGCCCGACGGCTGTATACGCCAAGTAGAGCGCCGAGAACAGACATTGGGCGTCTATTCCGAGCAAGTGCTACCTATCACCTTGACGCCAAAGACAGACTAGTTTGAGCAACCGTTTTGTGAGAAAGCGATAAGCCAGCGCATCTTGTCCTGCACCGCCTGAGTAAGGATTCTATTGTTTAAAAATGTCTTTTTTGTCCGCATCTCCTGGGACGACAGAAACCTTTACCAAGAAGAATTCAGACATAATTTAAATTCCTCACGATTCCGTTCACAATTTGATGAATGCAGATGTCGGATTCACCGGCCGCTACTACCACTTCCCCTTCGTCATGTTGGCCAACCGTACCCGCGAGACAAAACCTGTTTACTTAGAGAATGTGACGACCGGTCAATCTTCGTTTGATAGTGCTTTCAGCCCCAGCTCCAATGCATCACCGGTTGCGGTATCTGCTTTGGCTATTAGAGCCAATCCATGAACCAGGGCGTAAGCAGCCAACGATAAGGCACCGGAGATCTCCACGCTCGACCCCGGAGCAAACCTTCCCTGGATCGCGGCATCGCCAAGTTTGCGAACAGTGGCGTCCAGTGGCGGGTCGATAAACATCAAACGAAATACCTGCGCATAACGACGGGCAAAAGCTAGATAAGCCTTTCCCATTGCTAACTGGCGGTCTGTGAAATCTCCATGTGCATCTGAAGCCTTAGCCAATTCGCCATCCAGGGTTTTGAACCCCTGGGCGGCAACAGCGGCAAGCAACCCCTGTTTGCCGGCAAAATGGCGATATGGCGCCGTCCGTGAAACGTCAGCCCTGTCGGCTAGCGCCCGCATGGTTAATCCGGCTTCTCCCTCCCGTTCCAATATTTGTGCCGCGGCAATCATTAGGGAGCCGCGCAGGCGACCATGATGATATCGCCCTCCCTTTCCCGCCAAACGGGCGATGGATGCTGGTGCCCTGGAATTATTCATGGAACTATTATCCGGCAATTGTTGACAGGGTCAACATTAAAAAATGTTGCCGTCTGGCTCATATATGCCATTCGGGTCCTCGATCTCGATAACCCAAATGTCTGGATCAAACCCCGCCTGCCGCTTGATATAGACCTCGGCATCGGACTCCAAAACCGGCGCAGGCCCAGTTGCCCTGACCCAAGAGAGAGAGCCGTCGGCTTGCCGGGCCTGCGCCAGAACCTCACAACCCGACATACCAAACACGCGTTTTATCAGGATCGTACCGGCATCGGGATCCCCCTTGCGCACAACATAAACAGGCAGCAACAACCGCCCACACAGGCGTATCTGTGAGCTAATCCAGACTTCTGCCTTGAGACGATCACTTTCGAATCCGGCCATCGATCGAGCATAGACCGCCTGCCTGCGCTATTATAGTCATCAGGCATATTTACGCCGCTGGGTATGGAAAGACCCCACCCCAAATGGTTAAGCTTGAATTGCGCATTATCTTAGGGCGCTCATTCACCCTCTGTTAGCTTGGGTCACCATGAAAGATTGCCCGATTCGGCCTCGCGATGCAGCCACTCTGATCATTCACCGCGCTACCCGCGGTGGTTTCGAGATTCTCATGGGACGGCGCCATGACAGTCACATCTTTGCACCGGGCCGATATGTTTTCCCAGGAGGGCGAGTCGATCGCTCCGACCGTTTTGTCCAGCCCGCAACTGACTTGCGGCCGGAGGTTGCTGCGCGGCTCCAACGAACCGCAAGCCCAGGCCGAGCCCGGGCTATCGCTGCCGCTGCTATACGCGAAACCTTTGAGGAGACGGGGCTTTTACTCGGCCGTCCAGCCGCGACGCCATTGCGCGCCCCTAAAGGCTGGGAGGATTTCCTCGCTCGGGGCATGGCACCGGCCCTTGATACGCTTGACTATGTCTTTCGTGCCATCACGCCGACCGGACGGCCACGGCGCTTCAACGCTCGGTTTTTCCTCGCCGACGCCCGCCATATTAGCGGAGAAATTGAGCCAAGTGGCGAGCTTGAAGATATCGGTTGGTTTCCTGTCAACAAGGTTGCCGGCCTATCGACCATCGGCGTTACGAACTGGGCTTTGAACGAGGCAATGAAAGTTCTCGATACGCCAGACAATAAGAACCGGCCAGTCCCCGTTGTCTATATGCGGGGCGGCAAACGCTATCGCACAGAGGAATAGCTGAATTTACGGAAGAGTATAGACCGCATCGGCGGACGGCGTGCCTTCGCTTATCACGCGGGACTCTTGCACCATTTTGATCAGGTGCGAATGCACTGACCGACCCGCCGCTTTGTGCAGATGAGTAGGAACGTCCGTATACATCACGACCACCATCTGTGAAATGCGCATCGGCCCCGCGGCAAGGCAGGCGAGAATTTGAGTTTCGCGATCCTGGCGGTGATTAAGTAGTGCCGTGACATATTCGGCAGGGTCGGTGATGGGGGGGCCATGGGTCGGAATCATCACCCGTTCATCTCGGCCCAACACTTTGGCCAGCGACGCCATGTAGTCTGCCATGTCGCCATCGGGCTGTGAGACCACCGTCGTCGACCAGCCCATGACGTGATCGCCGGAAAACAAAGCCTTCTCCTCACGCAAAGCGTAGCAGAGGTGATTGGAAGTATGGCCAGGTGTATGCACTGCCTCCATGGTCCAGCCATCGCCATGGATCATCGCGCCATCCGCAGTTACCTCGTCGGGCAGGAAGGCATGATCCGCTCCTTCTTCCACCCCTGGACCGCCGTGTGGCGTGCCATGCGGGCCAAAGGCAAATGTAGGCGCTCCTGTGGCCTCTTTCAGCGGCGCGGCGGCCGGAGAGTGGTCGCGGTGGGTATGAGTGACCAAAATATGGGTCACCGTCTCACCTTCTAATGCCTGTTCCAATGCCTTCAAGTGATCAGCATCTAGAGGTCCAGGATCGATGACGGCAACGTTGCCGTGGCCAACGATATATGTACCGGTGCCATGGAATGTGAAGGGGCTCGGGTTACGTGCCACCACTCGGCGCACCAGGGGCGTGACCCGATCACTACGCCCATATTCAAACTCGAGATCGCGGTAATAAGAAATGAACATGAGCGCATCATAGCAAACTTCCAGTGATGTTGCCGCACCAAACGTGCACTCGTTTCCAATACTAAAAGCGCTCCAAGCGCGGGAAACCTGAAAACCAGACTTCCGGGAACGTTGCGTTTCCGCGTATACAAACATTCCACACACCATGCTGAAAGGGTGGTGGTCTTCCGCGTGGCACAAAACCCAGAACCAAGAGGCTAACGTTCATGCATATACTTTTTACAGACCGTCATCGCACGGGCGGCGAAGAAATCGAGCGGAATGCTGTCGGCAAGGGTATCGAGCTGGAGTTTTTTGATAAACCCGAAGAGGTCACCGACGATGCTTGGGCGCGAGCCGAGGGCATCGTTACCTTCCGGGGCAATAGCGCCATTATGGCGAATATGGCTAAATTACAGCGGGCGCGCATCGTCGTGCGCGGCGGGGTCGGCTATGACGGTTTAGACTTAAAAGTGCTCGGCGAACGCGGCATTGCCGTCTGCAATGTCCCCGACTATGGCACGACGGAAGTCGCGGATCATGCCATCGCACTGATGCTATCGCTCAGGCGCGGCCTTGACCGCTACGAAGTAACCATGCATCGCGACCCAGGGAATCTGTGGCGCTTTGTTGATAGCCCCTGCATTGACCGCCTGCGCGGCCGCACCTTCGGCATCTACGGCCTTGGTCGTATCGGCCTTGCCGCCGCACGCCGAGCGGCGGCGTTCGATATGGATGTCATCTTTTACGACCCCCACGTACCGGACGGGACCGACCTCGCCACTGGGTACCGCCGTATTGCCACGGTCGAGGAACTGTTTGAGAAGTCAGATACGATCAGCCTACATTCACCGTTGACTGACGAAACCCATGGCGCAGTGAACCGCGACCTCATCGGCCGCATGAAGTCTGGTGGCATCATCATTAACACGGCGCGCGGACCGATCGTCAATCTTGATGATTTGTATGAAGGGCTCAAGGCCGGCACACCGGCTGGCGCCGCCCTCGACGTACTACCAAAGGAGCCGCCTATCGACGCGCACCCCCTCATCAAAGCCTATATGGAACGGGAAGCATGGCTCGACGGGCGACTGGTCATCACACCCCATGCGGCTTTTTACAGCCCTCCGGGGGTTAAGGACCTACGCTCTAAAGCGGCGGCAACAGCGGCGGAACGCCTCAGGACGGGCCATGCACGCAACTGTCAGAACTTGGCATTCTTGGTCGGCTAAAACGGATGGCATGGCGGGGCGACTTTGGCTGTCTCCTTGCGGCCGGTCCCGCTTTTCCTTCTCAACCATCTGCAAGATTTTGTCGGAAGATTTGATCCCCGAAGAATTACGTTGGCGGCGGTGTTCGATAATTCTGTGTGCACTACCCCAGACCCAATATCCACCATGTTTAGCGGCAACTTAAGTATACGTTTCTGAAAAGCTTGCATATTCTCATTGGTTGAACGATGGCATCCCCCTTCTGACGCCTGTAGACTGCCGGTAACAACCAGACTGGGAGGTGACCATGCTTAAATACGTACACCACGTCCACTACGTCGTTGAAAACCTCGACGACATGATCGCGTATTTCGAAAAGAACTTTGATATTAAGCCGTATGAAGTGATCGAGCATACAGAACGCAAGCTTCG
>CAUZNJ010000151.1:0-5363 GCA_963580965.1 Alphaproteobacteria bacterium
TCGCCCTTTGATAGAGGACGACAGACCCGTCACCCCTCACATCAATTTTATTATTTACGTCTGCCATCCGTCACAACCCACCATGCGAGATGCTGTGTGTATTGTGTGTAGGATGTGTGCATACGGTTTTGGAGTCAAACAACGAGTTGGCAAAAACCTAACAAGTTGTTTTTATTATAATAACTGGTGCGCCCGACAGGATTCGAACCTGTGACCTCTGCCTTCGGAGGGCAGCACTCTATCCAGCTGAGCTACGGGCGCTTTCCACCCAGACAATAGCGTGCGGGGTGGGGTGCTTCAAGCACACCACCCCAATTCTCACCTGCGAGTAGTGGGCGCCGGGGCCGACGTGGTTTACAGCGTGGGTGGTAGGTATTGGAATACTATCCATAAACAAGATACCACCCTAAGTATCCGCACCTCAGCATGTGCCAACTGCTGTCGATGGTAACACAATAACCATCAGTATTTACGGACCTGTGACTGCTGGTCCCGGGGCCGCGGAATCGCGGCCCGGAGCTAACTACTACCAAAAGCAAGTCGAGGGCGAAGATTAAGCGGGGCCATCGCGTGATTTGAATTGCTGTGGGACTTTGATTGTCATAGCGCAATCGCTATCATCCGCCTCTGTAAGGGGTCAATTGCGGTGAGGCAGGTATGGACGTGGAAGAAATAGTGGTGGCGACAGAAACCACGGTGTGCTGTGACGGCGGCGGCGGAGCACTCGGCCATCCCGCCGTCTATCTGCATTTTGAGGACGGAAAGGAAATTATCTGTCCCTACTGTAGTCGGCGTTTCGTGTTGTCGGAGACCGCCTCGGCGGCTTCAGAACACTGAGTGCCTCAGCAAAAGATCCCAAGCATGTCTATCTGATCGACGGGTCGGGATTTATTTTCCGCGCCTTCCACGGATTGCCACCGATGACCCGTCCCGACGGCACGCCGGTCAATGCAGTTTATGGCTTCATAACCATGGTGATGAAGCTGTTGGAGGAGACTAACGCCGATCACATCGCAGTTGTCTTTGATACTGCGCGCAAAACTTTCCGCAGCGACATCTATCCCGACTACAAGGCTAACCGGCCACCTCCGCCCGACGAATTGATCCCGCAGTTTGCCCTGATACGCGACGCTGTTGAGGCGCTTAACGTAGCTAGCATCGAGCAGGCGGGTTTCGAGGCCGACGATCTGATTGCCTGCTATGCCCGGATCGCCCGAGAACGGGGGGCTGAGGTCACCATAGTGTCGTCCGATAAAGATCTGATGCAGCTGGTTGGCGAGGGCGTCACCATGTACGACGCCATGAAGAACCGCAGAATTGGGCCGGCTGAGGTCATGGAGCGTTTTGGGGTCGGCCCCGAACGGGTCATCGATGTGCAGTCGCTGGCCGGTGATTCGTCCGACAATGTTCCTGGCATCGCAGGGATAGGCGTGAAAACGGCAGCCCTGCTGATCAATGAATATGGAGATCTCGATAACCTCCTGGCCCACGCTGACGAGATCAAGCAGCCTAAGCGACGCCAATCTTTGATCGAGCAGGCGGATGCGGCGCGCATGTCACGCGAGCTGGTGCGGTTGAAAGCTGATATGGCGCCACCAGTGCCACTCGAAACCTTTATGGTACGTGAGCCAGACACCGAGAAGCTGTTGACGTTTATCCGCGAACAAGCCTTCAAATCTTTAACTGCGAAGATCGAAAGCCGGACGCCGGCCAACGGCACGGGTGCTCCTGATATGGCCGTAGGTGGCGATAGTAAGTTGATCGGAGAGGCAGCTTATGAATTGATCCAGGACCGCGATACACTGCAACGCTGGGTGGCCGACGCGCGTGCCGTTGGCATTGTCGTTATCGATACAGAAACCAATTCTTTGGACTCTATGCGTGCCGACTTGGTCGGGGTATCGCTGGGTCTTGGTGCGGGGCGAGCCTGCTACATACCCCTAGCCCACGTGGCGGCGGAGGGCCAGGCGAGCCTCGACCTTGGCGGTGACAGCGACGATCTCAATGACAGTGCTCCGCCACAGATTGCCATGGAAGACGCTATCACCGTGCTCAAGCCGCTGCTGGAAGATGAGGCCGTCCTCAAGGTAGGTCACAACATAAAGTACGACATGCATGTGCTGTCTCGGTATGGCATCGCCGTCAGGCCATTCGATGACACGATGGTGTTGTCTTATGTGCTTGATGGGGGCCTGCATCGCCACAACATGAATGATCTCTCCGAACTGATGCTAGGCCATCCCTGCATCACCTTTGGCGAGGTTGCCGGCAAGGGCAAAAACCAAATCACGTTTGATCATGTGCCGCTCGACAAAGCATTGAACTATGCCGCCGAGGATGCCGACGTCACGGAACGTTTGTATAGGGTGTTGCGCCCACGCCTTGTTGAAGACCGCATGGTTACCGTACACGAGACCATCGAACGGCCATTAATCGCCGTCCTTGAGGCTATGGAAACTCGCGGCATCTGCGTTAATGCGGGAGTGCTTAAAGGTCTCAGTGCCGATTTTAATGCTCGCATGTGTGACCTTGCAGATGAGATTCACAAGCTCTCCGGGCGCGACTTCAACATAGGATCGCCCAAACAACTTGGCGAAATTCTGTTCGACGAAATGTCGTTTCCCGGAGGCAAGAAAGGAAAAACAGGTGCTTATGCGACCGGTGCCGACGTGCTTGGTGATCTGGCCGCGCAAGGCCACGCCCTGCCAGCGCATGTGCTCGATTGGCGCCAGCTTGCCAAGCTCAAGAGCACCTATACGGATACCTTGGTGCAACAGATCGATGCGGCGACGGGGCGAGTCCATACGTCCTATTCCCAGACGGTGGCCTCGACGGGGCGGCTAAGCTCCAACGATCCCAACCTGCAGAACATCCCTATACGGACGGAAGAAGGCCGCAAAATTCGCCAGGCATTTGTTGCCAAAGAAGGCCATGTGCTGTTGTCAGCAGACTATTCACAGATCGAATTGCGCTTGCTGGCCCATGTCGCTGGCATCCAGTCTCTGAAAGATGCCTTCCGAGCCGGCCATGATATTCATGCAATCACGGCGGCACAGGTCTTTGGAGTACCGATTGAGGGTATGGACCCGATGATCCGCCGTCAGGCCAAAGCCATCAACTTTGGTATTATATACGGCATTTCTGCATTCGGACTAGCCCGTCAATTGCGCATTCCGCGTGGTGATGCAGCGCGCTACATTGAAGCTTACTTTGAACGCTACCCCGGCATCCGCGACTATATGGAAGCGGCTAAAAAACAGGCTCGGGAACAGGGCTACGTGATGACGCTGTTTGGCCGGCGCATCCACGCCCCGGGCATTCACGATAAGAACCCGTCGATGCGTAGCTTCGCCGAGCGGGCTGCGATCAACGCTCCCATTCAGGGGGGTGCCGCTGATATTATTAAGCGCGCTATGATTCGCGTGCCGGGCGCGCTGGCTAAGGCTGGGCTTGCGGCAGGAATGTTATTGCAGGTGCACGATGAATTGGTGTTCGAGGTTCCTGAAGCGGAAAAGGATGCAACCGGAACCGTCGTGCGTGATGTGATGGAGGGTGCGGCTTACCTAGATGTACCGCTGGTCGTCGATATAGGTTTTGGCGCCAATTGGGACGAGGCGCACTGAGGCTCATTTATAATATTTTAGACCTTTTGCGGGTGCGATGACGGTACTCGTCTAAGGCGTCGTAGGAGCGCCGTAACGACGCGCCAACCTAGTAAAATGATGACAATGCCACCGTAGATCAACGGTTCTCGAGTGTCCGCCTTGACCATCATGTAGAAGTGCACGACCCCTGCGAAGCTTGCGAGATAAACCAGCCTGTGTAATTTCTGCCAGCGCTTGCCGAGGCGACGTATCCAGCCCTTCGTAGACGTGATGGCGAGCGATAGCAGCAGCACGAAAGCAAACATGCCTACCGTTATGAAGGTCCGCTTTACAATGTCGGACCAGATGTCCGACCAGTTGAAGAAATGGTCGAGAACGATGTAACTCGACACATGCAGAGAGACATAAGCGAAGGCCCAAAGTCCGAGCAAGCGGCGCAAGCGGGAAAAACCGTTCCATCGTGTTAGCTGACGCAAGGGCGTGATGGCCAGCGCCATCAGTAGAAAGCGAAGAGCCCATTCACCAAGCTCACGATTGATTGCCTCGATGGGGTTGGCACCGAGGTTGTCGGTAAAGGCCGCCCAAACCAGCAGAGTGATAGGAAATATGCAGGCGGCGTGCACGGCCGGCTTCAGAACCCAACTGGTGCGGGTATCGCTGATCATGACGATATTCCAGTTAGGTGAGTTTGCGTTCGCGGCAATCCTGTTAAAAAAGCTTGCTTGGGTCCATCTTCGTGTAGAGCGATGCCACTTCCTCGGCATAGCCATTGTATGGAAGCGTATCGCGGCGGAAGAATTCACCAATGCGCCGCTCAGTCGCCTGGCTCCACCGCGGATGGCTTGCCGCCGGGGAGACGTTGGAATAGAAGCCGTATTCTTGGGGGGCCTGGATATTCCAGGTAGTCGGCGGCATGGTTTCTTGGAAGCTGATCTTGACGATCGACTTGATGCTCTTATAGCCATATTTCCACGGGACGACGACGCGGATTGGCGCGCCATTTTGGTTGGGCAGGGCATCCCCATAAAGGCCAACGGCAAGTATCGTCAGCGGATTCATTGCCTCGTCCATCCGCAGGCCCTCGACATAGGGCCAGTCCAGGGTGGCTCGTTTCTGTTCTGGAAAGCGCTTGGTATCAAACAGGGTTTCGAAGGCGACGAACTTGGCGCTGCCAGTCGGTTCGTAGC
Source organism: Alphaproteobacteria bacterium (assembly GCA_963580965.1). Classification (GTDB taxonomy): domain Bacteria; phylum Pseudomonadota; class Alphaproteobacteria; order Rhodospirillales; family CAMCUA01; genus CAMCUA01. Next base: position 4,793 of record CAUZNJ010000151.1, read on the forward strand.
GCTTTATTATATCGGCCAGCGGAATGCCAACCCAGGGAATAACCATGGACCAGGCTTCAACGCAGCGCATGCGATAGACCCGTTCTTCCAGGGTGTACGGCTTTACGAATTCGTCGATATCGAAGGAGCCGGTCGTTTTAGCGGCTCCGGCGATTTCGACGGACCAGGGGCGCGGGTTAAAGAATCGTGCATTGCGTTCCGGATCGCCCTTGTCAGTGCCGAATTCATAAAAGTTGTTGTAGGACGTTATTTTGGAGAGAGGTGTCAATTCCTCGTCTGTGCTGAGCGGCCATTTTACGGCACCGTCGAGCTTGCCCGTTTGGGCCAGCATCGCGGCGGCAGCGGGCACGGCGCCTAGCGCCAAAGCCCCCGCACCGGCGGCGCCGGTAGCGAGGAAAGCGCGGCGGTTCATGAATATCGTTTTTGGTGTGATATCCGACGTCTTGACGTCCGATGGCTTGGCTATCCTGATGAGCATGGGTTTGCTGCCGTTGGTCTGTTTCTGGCATCGCCATTGAAGAGAACCGGTGGCGCTGCTGGTGTAAATAATTCGCAAGATGGCAATTGCCTG
>CAUZNJ010000152.1:0-5359 GCA_963580965.1 Alphaproteobacteria bacterium
GCCAGAATTTTCAAAGGTGGATGGCCCATTAAACGAGGCCCCGCGGTAGCTAAAGCTATTTGAAGTAAAACTCGATTACAGAAATTAATACGAGAGACTAAGTTTTAAGGGTCGAGGTGAGGCGTCCTCAAATAAAACTTAAAGAAACGCAATTGGATTCTGTTGCTTCTGCTTTTGGCGCATAGCAATCTTCTGTGTGCTTCACATCTATAAGTCACCATTTATGGAGAATATATATGTCACCAACAACGATGCGCCGGTTTGGCGCGACAGCGGCTTCTGTCGCTGCACTTCTCGGTTTGGCGCTTATTGTGCCCGGCCAGGCGATGGCTCAAAAGACCATCACAATCGTGGTTCCTGAGGAACCCGATAGTCTCGATAACTGTAACGCTAACCGTTCAAATGTTGGCCGTATCCTTCGTATGAACGTTAATGAGTCGTTGATCGAACTCGATCCTAATGACGGCTCGCTCATGCCGCGTTTGGCGACGTCGTGGAAGATGATCAATCCTACCACTTGGGAATTCAAGCTGCGCCCCAATGTCAAATACAGCGATGGCTCGCCGCTGACGATTTCGGCGATCCGCAGCTCCGTCGACAAGGCGCTGAGCAAGGATATCGATTGCAACGCCCGTACTAAGTTGTTCTCGGACATCACGCTCAAGTTTGTTGAGATAGATCCGCTGACGATGAATATTATTACAAGTTCCCCCGAGCCGATCCTGCCAATCCGCATGTCGACGATCACCATTGGTGCGCCGAATGAAAAAATTGCGATTCTGAATACTTCGGTTGGCACTGGTCCCTATATGCTCGACTATTGGAAGGCCAACACGGAAATTGTCCTGAAGCGTAATCCTCACTTCTGGGGCAAAAAGCCGCTTCTGGATGGTGCCAAGTACGTCTGGCGTAACGAGTCTGCCGTGGCTGCTGCCATGGTTGAGGTCGGTGAAGCCGAATTGGCGACGAACATCAACCAAGATGACGCCACCAACCCGGAAACCGATTTCGCTTATCCAAACTCGGAGACCAATTATCTCCGTATTGAATCCGAAGTTGCACCGCTAAACGACAAGCGGGTACGTCTTGCGCTGAACCATGCAGTCGACCGCGAGGCCATGCATGGCGGTATCATCCCGAAGGATGCGATGATCGCCACCCAGATGGTTATTCCGCGTATCAACGGACATAACCACAAACTCGACAAGCAGCGTTTTGCTTACGATCCAGCATTGGCAAAAAAGTTGCTTGCCGAAGCTAAAGCTGATGGTGTCGCTGTCGATACGGAGATCGAGCTGATCTGCCGTATAAACATGTGGGCGAACACCACTGAGACCTGTGAAGCCATTCACGCCATGTACTCGGATGTTGGATTCAACATCAAACTGAAGATGCTCGAAGTCAGCCTATGGAACGACTTCAACGCGCATCCGAACAAAGGTGAGTACACGCCTGCTGGCGACTCGAAGATCAAAGGCCGGGCGCCTGTTCTTCTTGGACATCAGCATGATAATAACATCGGGGATCCGATCTTCTCGATGTACAATAAGTTTGGCTGTAAAGCTCAGACCTCCAGCCATTGCTACCCAGCTCTGGACGCACAGATTGCCGATGCGTCTCGTACGCCTGCTGGTCCTGAGCGTATTGCCAAGTGGCAGGAATCTATGCGTATGGTCCACGAAGACTATGTCGCTGACGTATTCCTTTACCACATGGTCGGCTTTGCTCGCGTCAGCCCGAAGATTAACTTCGTGCCGACAGCTGCGACCAACAGTGAAGTTCTACTGGAACAGATCACGTTCAAGTAAGCTTTCGCTGATAAGACACTTAACTGTAGTGGCGGTTGGATGTTCCAACCGCCACTTTTTTGTCCTTAGCCCTATTCCCTTGTAGCCAGATTGGCACAGGTGCGCGTCAGTGACGCTATCCCAGATCCGTTCTTACCGGCGCAAAGGGGCTATTTCTGTTAGGACGATTACTCCTCGACCTTGTCTCCATGGCGGCTCTGATGGCGTGCGTTGCACTGGGCTTGGTACCAGCCAGCGAGGCTTTTAACGGGTTCGGGCATCCCGCTGTTATCACTGTCGGTGCCGTCTTGATTCTAAGCCGGGCATTTTCTACCTCCGGTGCACTGACGATAATTGCTGCCACCTTATCGGCCTTCATGAACGATGTCGGCACACTGGCTATCCTACTGCCCGTGGCATTTCAATCGGCGGCGCGGGCCAAACGCTCACCGTCAACGTTGCTAATGCCAATGTCGTTTGGTTTTATCCTTGGCGGGCTGGTCACGCTTATTGGTACGTCGCCCAATGTCATTTTTGCGTCATTTCGTGGCTTGGTCGAGGGAACGCCATTTGGTTTTTTTTGATTTTACTCCGGTTTATTCCATCATCGCGATCACTGGGGTTCGGCCGAGATGGCATGCGGTGATTGGCGTTAGTGTTCAGTAATGCTATCTGATGGTCATGCTACAGAACGAACCACACGTCCAAGCTCGCTTTCGTTTGCGCGTTGAAGCTGAGTTAGCCAAGCTACTGAAAGAAAGCAGTGATAGCGCTGAGAACCGTGCACCTGTGGCATTGGATCAACAGAGTGTCGGCCGCCTGTCGCGTATGGACGCCATACAGGTGCAGGAAATGGCCCAGGCAAATGAGCGTCGCCGCCAGGCCTGCATTGTTGGCCTAAAGGCAGCACTGGTACGCATTGACCATGGGTTATTTGGAGAGTGTCACAATTGTGGGGAGTCGATTCCGGAAGCACGCCTGGATTTTGATCCAACCGTACGGCTTTGTATAGCATGCGCCCGGCGTGACTAACGCTGAATTTTTATCAGTTAATAAAGGCGCCGGCATGATGGACCGCCAACGGGCGCCCACCGGATTGGTTGTAGCAGCATTCGTGATGACGTTTTCATCCACGTTTGGCCAGACCTACTTCATTGGCGTATTTGTTCCCTGGTTGAAGAGTGATCTCGGCCTCAGCGATGGCGTCTTCGGTGGCTTCTACACAATAGGTACGCTGGTTAGCGCCTGTCTCCTGGCCTTGGCCGGTAGGGTTGCCGACCGGTTTCGCATCCGGTGGCTTGCCGTAGCTGTCATCGTATCTCTCGCAATGACCTCTGTGGCCATGGCGAATGTTTCTGCGGCCTGGGTTCTTCTGCCAATTCTTTTTGGTCTTCGGGTCTTCGGGCAAGGCTGGCCGGCACATCTTGCAGCCGTTGGGGTAGGGCGTTGGTACGTGCGCCGGCGCGGGCGTATGATGTCGATTGCTATGCTTGGGAGTTCAGTGAGCGCGGCTATATCGCCGATTATTGCCGTGGCGCTAATTTCTATTATCGGTTGGCGCCAAACATGGCTAAGCGCTGCAGCATTTTTATGCACGGTCTCTGTTCCGCTGGTTCTGTTCTTCCTGCGCAATGAGCCTTCCTACAATGAGGCGGTTGAGAGGTCGGACGCGGCAGCAAAGCCAACGCGCGATTGGACTCGGGAGGAAGTCCTGCGTCGCCCTGAATTTTATGCAGTGCTATCGGGAGTTTCGGCATCTGCGTTCGTGATGACCGGCATCTTCTTCCACCAGGCTGCCCTAGTGGCGGATAAGGGCTGGACGCTTGCTTGGTTTGCCGCATGGTTTCCTGCGCATGCGATTACTAGCGTTCTGGCGACGTTGGTAACTGGTTGGCTGATTGATCGCTTTGGCTCACGACGATTGTTGCCTTTGTTTCTTATTCCCATGACCGTTGCCGTATTAGTGCTGTCACTAACGACGTCACCATACGCTGTGCCGGTCTTTATGGTTCTTGGCGCGCTGACCAGCGGTAGTTCTCAAGCTTTACTCGGCGCCTTGTGGGCGGAGTTATTCGGAACTCGTCATCTCGGTGCCATCCGCTCGGTGGCCTACGCCGCGCAGGTCGTAGCATCTGCCCTGGCGCCGGGACTGATGGGCGTTCTCTTGGATGCTGGCGTTGACATTGAAGACCAATGTCTAGCCATGGTTGTTTATGCAGCCGCGTCCGTGGTTTGGTTGAATGTTATTGGGCCGCGCCTATACCGGTTGACGGCGGAGTGATATTTGAGAACTGTTGGGCGTGGGCGCACAGCGTAATCAGGCGATGTGGATGGCGCGCACCATAGTGTGCAGGCCGTATGGTGCTGGGCTTGGTGTTGGCTCCGCCGTACAGGCGCTAGAATCATTTGCTGCTGCTAGGGCCTTGTGGGCATGGTCGGCTGCTTGCTTTGCTCGCACGCCAACCTTAGACCAAGCCGTGAGCGCTGCTGCTCCATCCGAGCTGGGCCGGACGAATACGTGTCTTTCAAGGCGGGAACGGATCATCGTACGGGCGATTAATTGGCTGACCACCACCGTTTTCTCGGTGATATGGATGCCAAGCATCGGCCATACCCACAGCCACGTGCCGCCGCCGATATCATCTATAACGACAAGACTATCACCGTGCATTTTGGCAGCTGCGGCTGCAGCCTTTAAGGCTGCAGCCGATTCGTCAGCTGGAGTGTCGAGGGCGCTGCCAAAGTCTAGGTAGGTTTTCCAGTTACACATCAGGTCAATGCTGTCCGTACCGGCATAGTTCCAGTCAACATCAAGGTCGGGCATGTGGTCGCTAATTTCTGCAAATGCTTGATCAAGGGTCCCCGGTGAATTTTCATCATCCACCGCGATGAACAGCAGGCCTTTCCACGGCGAAATAGTTATCGAATTTAATTGGATACTCGATAGGTCATCGACGTCTGGAACCACTGGGGGCGATGCGTGCTTAAGGCAGCCGTCCTGGCCATATATCCAACCATGGAAAGGGCAGCGCAGTTCTTCCAACACCCCGCGGCCGGCTTGAAGCATGGGCATTTTCTGGTGGCGGCAGGTGTTGTGGAAGGCGCGCAGCGTTCCTGCCGCGTCACGCCATGCGAACAGCGGCCAGCCGGCGAGGTTTGAACACACATAGGCTCCCTCGGCCCGCAGCGTCGCCGCTGGTGCCAGCGGCATCCAGGAATGTGCAAATAGTCCATGCCGTTCCGCTTGGAACGGGTCAGGATCGCGGTACCAGCCTGCTGGCAAGGGCGTTAGGTAGAGAGATTCAGTGTTCATGATCCGGTGTGGCCCGGCACGTAGTGCTCAGGATAGGCCATTCGCGGAGAGGTAATTCTCCCAGACCGAGAGGGCAGCTTCACAAATGGCGGTGTCCTGTTCTCCATTGCCGCCGGAAACACCGATGCCGCCAACCACCTCGCCGCTGACCTCAATCGGATAGCCACCGACGAAGACGGTAAAGCGTCCGCCATGCTGGGTAAAGATGCCCCAGGCTTCTTCACCTGGGTAGGTATTGGTGAAGGTGTGTGTCTTGCGC
>CAUZNJ010000153.1:0-5346 GCA_963580965.1 Alphaproteobacteria bacterium
AGGGATCTTTCAGAATTCCCCGATGCACATAGGAGGCGTTACCCCGGCCCGGTTTTATTCCTTATTGGCGGAAAATCCGAATATGTTCGTCGCGAGCATCACGAGACCATCGACCGGCTGTTTCCATCCTCAAGGATCATCACCATCGATGGCGCCGGCCATTGGCTGCACGCCGAGAAACGCGATATCTTCATTGAGAATGTAAGGGGTTTTCTAAAAAATTCCCGCTGACACCAAGAGGAGCTGCTGATGCAAAATTTCTTGGGTTTAGCTACCTGGATCAGACCCGTCGCTGTCCTCGTCATCCGTCCCAGCACTATCAATGCCAGCCTCATCGGCATCAGAGACCGTTGCTGCGAAGGAACGAACTTCAGCAATGATGGCGCCAGGAAAGGTATCGAGCACCGACTTGACCAGCGGGTTCATCATCACTGCTGAACGCACTGCTTCGGCCTCCGCGTTGGCTTGCTCGCTTAACGTCGGCGCACCGCCATCGCGTGAGACGGTGACGAGCCACCGCCGGTCAGTTTGATCGTTGAGGAAGCTGCTAAGATCGCCGACGAACGCCGACGGCGCGCCCGCGCCTAACCGGATATCGATCTTTCCAGGCTCGAAATGCACCAGATGAGCATGATGACGCAGGTTGGTATAAAGCTGCATTTCCCGCAGCGAGTCGGCAAGCGCCACTACCGCTTCAAAGCTCAGCGGGGCGGGCAGCGCATCCGTTTCCGGTACTGCGGCGGCGGGTACGGGATCCTCTCGAACCGGCACGGCCACCGCCGTCGCAGAAGATCGGGCCTCTACCCGCGCCGTGGCGGCAGACCCGTCACCACCAGCAGCCTGTGGTGCTGGTGATGGCACTTTGGGCACAGCCGACGCGGCAACGCTCGGTGCCATGCCCTCCCCGGCCTGGAGAGCCTTCACAGCATCCGCCGGGCTCGGGAGGTCCGCGGCGTAACCAAGACGGATAAGAACCATTTCTGCTGCCTGCAAAGCCGATGGCGCCTGATGCACCTCACCCAAACCCTTCAACAGCACCTGCCAGTTGCGAGTTAGCGCGCCCATGCTCAGACGCCCGGAAATATTCTGGCCGCGCATCCGTTCTGCTTCTGGCACCCCAGACCGCTCGGCCGCCTCGGGCACCAACTTGATGCGGGTCAGCCAGTGGGTCAGTTCCAGCATGTCCTCAATGATCAGCGCTGGATCGGCGCCGACGGCGTACTGCTCTGCCAATTGCGTCAGCGCCATCGCCATGTCACCGCGCATCACCGCATCATAGAGGTCGAAGATTTGCTCCCTATCGGCCAACCCCAACATCGCCCGCACGTCTTCTTCCGTAACCGTGACGCCAGTATGCGCGATGGCCTGGTCAAGCAGCGACAGCCCATCGCGCGCCGAGCCGTCAGCAGCCCGTGCAATCAGTCCGAGAGCACCCACGGAAACCTCAGCCCCTTCCTTACCAGCGATCAAGCCAAAGTAGTCCGCTAGTACGGTAGTACCGATCCGCCGCAGGTCGAAACGCTGGCAGCGCGACAGCACGGTCACCGGGACCTTACGGATTTCCGTTGTAGCAAAGATGAATTTGGTATGCTCGGGCGGCTCTTCTAGAGTCTTCAACAGCGCGTTGAACGCGTTTCGCGACAGCATATGCACTTCGTCGATGATATAGACCTTGAAGCGCGCCGACGTCGGTCGATAACGCACACCATCGATAATCTCGCGGATGTCATCGATGCCAGTACGACTGGCAGCATCCATCTCCATTACATCGACGAGGCGATCCTCGGCGATAGCCCGGCACGGTTCGCAAACCCCACAGGGATTGGGGGTAGGCCCACCTTGGCCATCCGGGCCAACGCAGTTTATCGCTCGGGCGATAATACGCGCCGTCGTTGTCTTGCCGACCCCACGAACGCCGGTCAGCATAAAGGCATGAGCTAATCGGCCCGTATTGATGGCATTAGTCAGCGTCCGCACCAACGCTTCCTGGCCGATCAGGTCGGTAAAATTGCCGGGACGGTATTTGCGTGCCAGGACACGATACGCTCCGGCGCCCGCCTTGGCACCTTTCGCAGACGTATTCTCTACTGTCGCATCAGTTGGCTGATCGTTCATGGAACGGATCGCCTTCAGCCTAGTGAATAAAATTGCACGGGATGGCGATTAGTTGGAAGACCGGCAACGACCCGGGTCGAAACTCGTTACGGCTGCTTCCTTCCGGATCTGACCGAGTTGGCGAGGGATCCGTCCACCGCCAGCCTTCCGGAAGTACTATATCAGGCGCACCCGCCACCGATGCAAGACCCTATCGGAGCAGCTACTACCAAAGGGGAGCTTAACGGACCAGAATACCCCCCGAGCTAGACGTCAGGCCGAGCACCCGGTCAGGCCACCCCTTGCTATCACAAGGTGGCATTCTTAATTGTCATATCCGTCGGCATAAATGTTTCAAAATCATAGCCTTAGTCGTCTTTACCGATATGCTGGTTCTCTTGCTAGAAACGTCGATGGTGTGGACACAGTGGCCACCCGGCTCGGCGCCACCGATACTGGCAAGTTACATATTCTCAAAAAAGACCGGCTCCGCAATGCTAGAATGATTACCTATGGGGACCGAGTAGAGTCGCAAATTCAAAGGACTTGCATGTCATGCTGCCAGGCCAGGCAGCCGTATTGCTAGTCTTCTAGCCCTGTGCCAGTTTATGCTGCATGAGCGAACCAATGTTCATGAACAGTGCCGAGTTCGACCGCGCCGCCGTCCTCCGAGACGATGCGACATGGCTTGCATCCGCCTTGCGCGATGACCGCACCCAGTTTTTACCAGTCTGGCGCAACCGCAGCCTGATAACCGCCGGCCAACCCATGCGCGCTTCCATGCTAAGTGGCCGCCACGCATTTGACCTGCATGAACTCGCGAGTCATACCGTTTTGCTGACCGTAAGCAACGGCATTGCCACCTTCGCCGTCGATGTCTCCGACCATGACGAAGAAGCGCTAAAACCCTGGACAAGCGACGGCGCGTTCCTCGACCTACGGGAGGCTGGACCAATGGTCGATGCCCGCGACGGCACCCTCATGGCGCTGGCCCGCGGCATGATGTACTGGAACCGCTACAGCCGCTTTTGCAACAACTGCGGCTCGCCGACAGAAAGCCAGCGCGGCGGTTTCATGCGTAAATGCCTCAACAACGACTGCGGACGCTCACATTTCCCGCGCACCGACGCCGCCGTCATCATGCTCATCACCCGGCCCAGCCCCGGCGGAGGCGATTGCCTCCTCGGCCGCCAAGCTATCTGGCCTGAGGGCCGCTTTTCAACCTTGGCAGGCTTCGTTGAACCGGGCGAAGCCTTGGAAGACGCGGTGGCCCGCGAGGTGCACGAAGAAACCGGCATTCACATCACCGATGTCCGCTACCAAAAATCCCAGCCCTGGCCATTCCCGGCGTCGCTAATGCTCGGTTTTCGTGGACGCGCCACCAGCCATAAAATTTGCCTTAACGACAACGAACTACAGGAAGCCCGCTGGTTTCCCCGTGATCAGGTCGCCGATTTTGAGTCACACGGCTTCCACCTGCCGCGCCTAGGTTCCATATCCCGCTGGCTGATCTCCTCCTGGCTCGCTGACGAGCCAGAGTTATCGTAAGTTGATCGTGTTCCTATGGCCGCGGCCATAGGAACGAGGCCCACCCAGGCATAACCGACCATTCCAACAAACCACGGGTAATTCCCCAGGGCTATCGCCAAGGCACTGATGATAAACCTGTAAAATCAACTAATTTCTTTTCCACTAGAGCAGTCCGATATTGATATTAACATATTGATTATTATATATTAATCACTGCAAGGTCGTAGAATATCACTCTGATATCTGGCATCTCTAAAATCGAGAGCCATAACCTTGGCGACAGCAACAGGGAGCTTGGATACCCATGAGCAAGGTCATCATCACCTGCGCCGTGACCGGGTCGATCCACACGCCGACCATGTCTCCGCATTTACCAATCACGCCAGACGAAATCGCCGCCAGCGCCATCAGCGCTGCTGAGGCCGGCGCATCGATCCTGCATCTGCACGCCCGCGATCCCAAGGACGGCCATCCGACGCCGGACCCCACTGTTTTCATGGCCTTTCTGCCCCGCATCAAGCAGGCAACCGATGCCGTGGTCAACATCACCACCGGCGGCGGCCCCGCCATGAATGTGCAGGAGCGTCTTGCCGCACCCCTGCGGACCAAGCCCGAGATGTGCTCGCTCAACATGGGCTCGATGAATTTTGGCCTCTATCCGATGCTCGACCGCTATCCGTCGTTTCGGCACGACTGGGAAACGAAGCACCTAGAGGCCTCGCGCGACGCCATTTTTCGAAACACCTTCAAGGATATCGAATACATTCTGCAAGAGCTTGGCAAAGGCTGCGGCACCCGCTTTGAGTTTGAATGCTACGACACTGGCCACCTTTACACTCTCGCCCACTTCCTTGACCGTGGCTTGGTCAAGCCGCCACTTTTCGTCCAATCAATTTTCGGCATCCTCGGTGGCATAGGGCCGGACCCAGATAACGTCATGTTTGCCCGGCGCACCGCTGACCGCCTATTCGGCAAAGACTATCAATGGTCAGTACTCGCCGCCGGGCGTCACCAGATGAGCCTGTGCACCATGGGAGCCATTCTCGGCGGCAATGTCCGTGTCGGGCTGGAAGACTCGCTTTACGCTGGCAAGGGCCAGCTGGCCAAAAGCAACGCCGAACAGGTGACAAAAATCCGCAGCATCCTGGAAAATCTATCCCTAGAAATTGCCACCCCAACCGAGGCCCGCGCCATGCTCGACCTCAAAGGCGGCGATCAGGTAGGTTTTTAAGTCATGCAAATCCTACACACCTGTCTCCCCCCCGCCCCTAGAAAGGTGCGCAGACCCGGCCTGGCCACCCGGCCGTGCCTTGGCCGAAGCTCGGTGAGCAGAAGGCCACCGCCCCGCCACACACCATGACCCGCGAAGAATCAGCTCGGCGTAGCCACATCATCGCCACCAGCCTGGAAATGAACGCGCTCGGAATTAACCAAGGCACGTCCGGAAATGTAAGTGCCCGTTGGGGCAGCGGCCTGCTAATTACCCCCTCAGGCATCCCTTACGATGAGCTCAAACCCGCGGACATCGTCTACCTCGACGCGACCGGCAAACCCCATGGCCGCCACTCCCCATCCAGCGAATGGCACTTCCACCAAGATATCATGGCCGCGCGGCCCGACATCGAGGCCATCGTCCACACCCATTCGATCCACGCCACCGCCATCGCCATCTGCAACAAGCACCTACCCGCCGTCCATTACATGATCGCCGCCGCAGGAGGC
>CAUZNJ010000154.1:0-5232 GCA_963580965.1 Alphaproteobacteria bacterium
TAACCTTTTTATCTATGACCTTCCTTTCGGGTAAAAGCACTCGTGCTCAGTATCTGGTTTTATCTAGCTACAATAAAGTATCTACCGGTTGCGATTTGGCTGAGTTACTCACGTCGGGATCACATTCTTTAAAACGCGTTGGTCTTGTGCGAATTATTACGCCATTAAGGCGGGCTCCTTGCCCCAAGGTCATCTTTCATTCAGCATAAGTGTTCACGCACAATGTGCGGTGAACTTATGCTGTAATTGCACGGAAACACATCTTGGATTCGACCGTCATCACTGCTGTCGTTATGTCTTTCATGATCGCTGGTTTCGTAAAAGGAACGGTTGGTTTCGGCATGCCGGCAACGGCCATCGCGCTATTGAGCACCTTTCTTGGTGTTCGTGAAGCCATCCCCCTTGTCGTTATACCAGCGGTTCTCTTCAACATCTTCCAGGCTGAGATTGGGCCAAGTCTTTTGCCCATGATTCGGAGATTTTGGTCGTTATTGTTATTCCTTGCCATCGGAATTTGGATAGGAACTCATTTTATTAATTTCGTCGATGCAAGTATCTTGTCGTCGATTCTGGGTCTAATGCTGACCTTATACGTGATACTCAGTCTGATGAAATTTAAAATTCACATACAACCGTCCTCCGAGCCATATTTTTCGCCCGTGGTAGGAGGAGTTTCCGGCGTAGTGGCTGGAATGACGGGCACAATTTTGGTGCCATTTATTTTCTATATGCAGGCGCTGAACTTAGGCCGCGACGAGTTCGTTAGAGCCGTTGGGTTATCGCTCTTCATCGCATCGACGTTCTGGATTGCTGCACTTTATAAGACAGGCATTCTGACTTTTGACGATAGTATTCTTTCTCTAGCTGCGATGATACCAACAGGTTTTGGATTTGCCATTGGACTGTGGTGTCGACACAGGTTACCGCAAGAACGATTTCGTATTTGGGTTTTGATTGCTTTGCTGCTAACAGCCATGAATTTACTAAGAAAGGGCCTATTCCTGCAATAATCTCGTGCTTTTAGACGCAACCTGCATCACTTTCTATTTTCTGTGCGTCCAAACGCCTTAATCTCGTCGCTAACTCGACAACAGACTTACCTGATATCTTTACCAAACGAGGAAAATTGGCCTACAAATTGCCTGGTCAGGATACTTGCCAAACATCGTTCCCAACGATCTGGCCGGTGTCATGTCCTGAATTTCGAGTTAATTTCAATCTGAACGTTAAGTTCTTCAAAGCTTTTTTTGTTGAGGACTTCATCAACTTCAGCGAAGAGTATCTGGATGTAGGGGTCACTTATGATGACAACCAGACGTTCAAATTCTCAGGAATGTGCCACTCGAGAAGATAGACGCCTTTCATGCAAGGCGTTGAAACTGTCACCCCTCCCGACGCCCAAGGCCCTTAGGATCGTTGCGTTATGGTCTTATCAGGTTAGTGGACCTAGTCATTGAGGAAACTAGGTCCATTCCGGTTGGTAGTCTTTGGTACATCGTTCATAATGAAAATCTACCTTACTGCCACCTAACATCTATACTGGCTGAACGTAAATATTGAATATTCGCTATAAAAAACTAGAGGCCCGACGCAATAGCGACGGGCCTATTGTAAGTGGTGCGGTCGAGAAGACTCGAACTTCCACGAGGTTTCCCCCACAGCGACCTCAACGCTGCGCGTCTACCAATTCCGCCACGACCGCATGATTCCTTGCTTAAACGACTAGACTCATCGTTTCTTGCAGCCGGACATAGCAAATCCCCCTGGTCTTATCAAGGTGCGCACAGGGGGCGGAAGGGACGACCTCCATGCCAAAAAAATCTGTCGAATGGTCGATCAGTAGAGACTTGGTTTCATATCCAGATGCTATCGCCGCAATGGAAGCGCGAGTCGATGCCATCCGCAAAGATAAAGCGGCCGAAGCAGTGTGGTTGCTCGAACACCCGTCTGTGTACACGGCTGGCACAAGCGCACAGGACCAAGATCTTCTTGCCCCTGATCTTTTTCCCACATACCGCACGGGCCGTGGCGGTCAGTATACATATCATGGTCCAGGACAACGCGTCGCATACGTTATGCTTGATCTGCAGCGTAGGCAGTCTGATGTTCGGGCCTATGTCCGTAATTTGGAACAATGGCTGATTATTAGCCTTGCAGGTCTTGGCGTCGTCGGCACTCGGCGTGAAGGCCGGGTAGGAATCTGGATTAATCGTGACAATGGTCGAGAGGATAAGATTGCGGCTATTGGTGTACGCATTCGCCGCTGGGTAACTTACCACGGCATTTCCTTGAATGTGGCCCCCGATTTAGCCCATTTTAACGGTATCGTTCCCTGTGGAGTTCAAGGACATGGTGTTACTAGTCTGTTGGACTTGGGCGTGTCGGCGAGCATGGCCACGGCGGACAGCACACTGCGGAATGCCTTCGAGAACATATTTTTCGTAACGACATTCGAAGGGGATTCCCCATTTTCTTAACGCAATAAACCTGGTTCAAGCTCTTAGAAGCAGGTGGAGGTTTACCTCGTCTTGAACCAAATAATTACTCGATGCGACCGTATGACCATGGCAGGATCTAAGCCCTGATGTCAGTCCTTTAACATCGCCTCGACACTCTTGATAAAGGCCAAATAAAACTTCAACACTGTCACCGGCACGGATGCGGAACTAGCGGGATAAGCTCTAAGCCCAATAGGCGACTTGCTGGTCAAGGCACGATACCAAACGTTGCACACAACCTTTTATATGAACGCGCATGCAAGTTTTGGCTCAAGAATCAGAATTGTTGCTATTGAATTCAAGAATTGGCTGGTCGATGGTGAGAGTTTCACCGGGAACCGCAAGCAACTTGGCAACCACGCCATCTCGTTCGGCGAGCAGAACGTTTTCCATTTTCATGGCCTCGACTACGGCCAGGGCTTCTCCCGCTCGAACCTCTTGTCCCAGAATAACGGATAGCGAAACCAAAAGGCCTGGCATTGGCGATAGGACAAGGTGAGAACGGTCCACGCCCCGCTTTTCCGGCATGCGATCAAAGAGTTTGGCGATGGTTGGCGATAGAACCTGCAACTGAGAAACAACACCGGCATAGGTCAGTAGATAGACCATGCAATCTCGACCGATTTTAACAACCATGGTCTTGCCATTAACATTGGCTGTAAAAACACCCTGCCCGACCTGCCATTCAGAACGAATTCGCACGACCTCTGAATCTGCAACCGTTATATCCCATCCACCCTCGACTGTTACTACGCGCACGGTGCGCCGGGTGTTCCCATCAATAACCACCCATTCCGTCCTCAGGCTGACGGTTCGGTAAGAAGTTTGTCGGCTGATCGTTGTGCTACGCATCTCATGGGAAGAATGGATCGCTGCGGCGATCGCTGTGATACGGGTCGGCATTAGCGAAGCGGTTTTTTCAGGATGAAACCCTTCGGGGTACTCTGTAGCAATAAACCCGGTGGACAGCCTCCCATCTAGGAACCGAGGGTTGTTCATAAGATTAGACAAGAAATTAAGGTTACTAACCACGCCCTCGATAACAAAACTATCAAGAGCAACGCTCATACGACAGATAGCTTCTGCCCTATCACTTCCATGCGTGATGACTTTAGCCATCATCGGGTCATAGAAAACCGAGATCTCACCGCCTTCGCATACACCCGTATCAATACGGACGTTTTTAGTTGCGATAGGGGGCAAGTAACGTACAAGGCGGCCGATAGAAGGCAGAAAATTACGTGCCGGGTTTTCTGCATAAACTCGGGCCTCAATGGACCAGCCCTTAGGAACGATATCCTCTTGGCGCATATCGAGCCGTTCCCCAGCGGCAATGCGGATCATTTTCTCCACGAGATCTAGACCTGTGATGAACTCCGTTACCGGGTGCTCGACCTGTAACCGGGTATTCATTTCGAGGAAATAGAAATTTCGCATGGGATCGACAATAAACTCGACTGTTCCGGCCGAGGTATAATCGACGGCACGGGCCAAGAGAACGGCCTGTTCGCCCATGGCTCGCCGGGTATCCTCATCGAGAAACGTTGATGGAGACTCTTCAATAACTTTTTGATGGCGGCGTTGAATCGAACATTCTCGTTCGGCTAAATAGAGTGTGTTCCCGTGGCTGTCAGCCAAAATTTGAATCTCTATATGCCGTGGCTCCTCGATGAATTTTTCGATAAAGATGCGGCCGTCTCCAAAGCTTGCATTTGCTTCACGAGCAGCAGCTTTAAAGCCTTCCTGAACAGAAGCTTCATCATGGGCTATGCGCATGCCTTTGCCACCACCGCCGGCCGATGCCTTTAACATAACGGGGTAGCCAATTTGTTTTGCCGCGCGGATTGCCGCCTGAACATCAATGATTTCACCATCCTGCCCTGGAACGATATGCACACCTGCCTTGGATGCCAGGCGCTTAGATTCAATTTTGTCCCCCATTGCCGTTATGGCTTTTGGTGAGGGGCCGATGAACGTCACTCCCTCCCGCTTCAAGTTTTGTGCAAAGGCGGCGTTCTCCGACAAAAACCCATACCCAGGATGAACTGCATCAACGCCCGTATCGCGAATCGCCTCCATGATTGCCTTGACGTTCAAATAGCTTTCGGAGCTGGCAGGGCCACCAACCCTGACCGCTTCGTCAGCCATTTCAACATGCACAGAACGGCGATCTGCCTCGGAATAGATGGCGACCGTAGCAATACCCATACGCTGGGCCGTGCTAATAATACGACAGGCAATTTCGCCTCGGTTAGCAATTAAAATTTTCTTAAACATCGATGGAGCATCCGACAGCATTCCCGCTAGCGGGAAATAAATAATACCTTCTACAAACGACTCTCTATAGAACGGGGGACACCTTTGGTTTCTATACTAAAGCTAGAATCAATAAACAATATTGATATTTTACCCGGAATTATTTGCTATTAATGTGGCAAAAATGGCTGTGCGCGATGAATTAATATCATGAAAGGTCGCTTGCCAATTCTAATGAATTATCGATTTGCCCCTGTGGTTCAAGTAAAGCCACTGTCACAATTTTCGGCCGTCACTCTTCATGACGGCAACTAAATATAATATGTGCGCTTATGGCTCAGGCTGAGAGTAAGGCCAAGGCACTTCCTAGCATGAGACCCCCTACCCCCACGTTATTTGCACAAATACCTATGAAACTATTAAGCCACTGAAGGTAGATTCTATCGTCAAGTGTCATGTCAGAAAATTGCGGATGGCC
>CAUZNJ010000155.1:0-5227 GCA_963580965.1 Alphaproteobacteria bacterium
CGTCCTCGACGACCTCTTGTTAGCGGCAACTCGTTAGAGAACCAAACACTGATTAATTTATCGGTTAACGCAGGACAATCCACATCATTGCCACTCCGATGATACCGAATAAACTGCCAATTGCTTTTTCCATTGTTCGTTGGGCAATACGACCCTGTAACCAAGGTCCAATCTGTCCTCCCAGGATAACGGCGGGGATGGTGTAGCACACCAAGTTCCAGGGAATAGCGTTAGCACCTCCCGCTGCGATTAGTGCGGTCACTTGGGTGAACGAAGCGGCGGCAATCGTCACGATTACGGTAAACACTGATGTCGCTGCTGCTACCGCCACCGGGAAATGATTGCGTTTGACGAGTTGTGGCATGATGACTTCGCCAATCCCGACACCGAGCAGCCCTGTCAAAAATGCGCCTGTGCTGGTCGTTGCGCCACCGAGAGCGCCAACCTTTGGGGCATTGTAGGAGTAGGTCTGTCCGGTTTGAGCGGTAATCGATCGAACTGCGCGGTCTTCTTTTTCACTTTTTTCTGAGGCTTCGGGTGATAGGCCAGTTTTAGCAGGCACCGAATGGCGCAGGATAATAGGGCATAGAACGATCATGAGCAGGGCGTAGGCACCTTTTAGGAAATTATCTTGCTCGTGGAGGTAGCCGAGGAATACGGCACCAATTACGGCGACGGGAACTGACCACTTTAAAAACGGCACAGCACTATTAAAGTCGATCAGTCGTTTTCGATGGTAGCCAATAAATCCTGATGAAAAGCCGAAGACTTCTGTCATAAGGGCCGTTCCAATGGCGGCGGCTGTTTGGAGTGGGTATTCGGGCCCCAAAATGGGAAAGATGATCACAAAGATTGGAATAAAAAGGGCCGCGCCGCCAATCCCGCTCAACATTGCGGTGGTTGCTACGCAAATTGAGACCGGAAACATAAACCAGTAAATCGTCCAATCCATTACACAACTCAGTTTGAAAAGAGGAAGGGGATAGCAGAGGGGAAACTAATTACGGACAACATCCAGAACGTATCGTCCTTCTTCAAATGCTGTGAATAATTGATCAATCAAGGGATTGGATATTGGCTCGCCTTGATTATCGGAAGCAAGATTTCTTTCTGCAACATAGGTCGTCTGTGCGCTGTTATCGACCAGGACATGATACCAGGGTTTGTCTTTGGGTGGATTGCTTGTCGCCACCTGTTGATACCATTCGTCAGAGTTACTGAAGACTGGGTCGACATCGTAAATAACCCCGCGATATCCAAATCTTTGATGTTTGATGATTTGGCCAATATGGAAACAGGCACTTATTTCATCGGACATTGGAGCGAGCCTTCATAAAACGAACGATCGAGAGGGAGAGGTTTCCCGACACGGTGATATTTCTGTTTTGATTTAACAGTATGGTTCGGATTTCTTACCAGAATCAAAGACCTACTAGCATAACAACGTTTTGTGTTGTAAGGGTAATAACGTTTAATCGGTATGACTTGCCCGGGTGGGCCGAAGCAAGGACCGTCAGGAGGATTTAAAATGAGATTAGGAAAAACGCTTATTATTGCTGCGCTGCCGCTCGCTCTAGCTGTAGGCTGCGAAACGTCCAACGATGGTAAAGCAGGCATGAAAAATGAAGCTGCCATGCAGGCTCAAAGCGATGCGAAGCGCGCTGTTACTGCTGCTAATGCCGCTGTTGCTGCTGCTAATGCCGCTGCAGCAAGCGCCGCTGCTGCTGCACGTGCTGCTGAAGCTGCTGCTGCCGAAGCGAAAGCTGCCGGTGACAAAGCTGACCGCGTCTTTCGCAAAGGTATGCGCAAGTAATCAGCCCATCCAAATTTAACAAGGAGTTAGTGTCAGGTTTTTGACGCTGGTTCCTTGTTGCTATCCAGGGTTGGCTTTAGCACGGGAACCGGTAGTCCGCTGCGGTCTCGAGCTATTTTTTTTACTTTTTTCCAGTCTATTAACTTGGCTTTGTCGCCAGCGGCCTGGACCACACGGTAAACCATTTCCGGGATTAGCGCCGGCGTTGGTTTCGCGCCTTTCTCTATTTCAACATTTTGATCAAGGTTGGGATGGACCTCCATTAACAGCTCTCCGTTGACCCATCCCGTTTTCATTTCCTGGCTAACGACTGTAACAGGGGCTCCCACGGGTATCTGGGGGAACAGACTTTTGATGTCTTCTGGATACATACGGATACATCCATGGCTTACGCGGCGGCCGACACCCCAAGGGTTATTTGTCCCGTGGATAAGATAGGCTGCCCAACCCAGATAGAGCGCATGTTGCCCAAGCGGGTTGTCGGGGCCTGGTTTCACGATTGCGGGTAATTCAGGATCCTCTTTGCGTATGGATTTAGGCACATACCAGGAAGGATTTCGTTTTTTGCGAACAATCTTTGTCGCACCACGCGGTGTATCCCAAGCTTCTTGGCCGGTCCCAATTGGATAGCTTTGAGTAGAGCCATCATCCGCGGGGAAGTAGTACAATCTTTGATCTACGAGATTTAGCAATAAGCCTTGTCTGGGCCCGCTTGGTAGAAGGTGTCCCGTTGGCAAGGTGATTTTGGTGCCGTCACCGGGCAGCCACGGGTCGACACCAGGATTGGCAGCGAGCATTTCGACATAGCCGAGTTTGTTGGTACGTGCGATGTCCAGCAACGTGTCTTCTTTTCGGGATAGGGTATGCCGAACGGCGCCAACTAAATCAGATTTTCTGCTTTTGGCCGGGGCCGGATTGGCAGAAAGAACGGAACCGGGGAAGACGAGTGAGCCCATCAGCCCGGCTCCAATACCGATGCACATTTCACGGCGACTGGGATTTTCTCTGGTCATAGAGAAATCTTTCCTGCTTTTTTGTGTGTATTCAAAATAGTATCAATCATTTAGGTGCTGACTATTGAAAAACCAATAAGGTTTCGGTTGTGATTTTCGTCTAACATTAGCTGTTTTATAGCTAGTATGCGTATGATCTTCTCGTTTGTTGGTCAAATTATCGACAGAATCAAATTCATTCCTTACAATCAATAGCTTGTATCCAAGGATTTAGGTTAATGAAACGAATTATTATCGGAATCACTGGCGCGACCGGCACCATTTATGGCTGGCGCTTAATGGAAATGTTGCGTGAAGAAGGTGATACCGAAATTCATCTCGTCATGAGCGCAGCCGCCAAGTTGACCCTAAAAATGGAGCATGACGTCGACCCAGATTATATTAATTCTCTGGCGCACGAAGTTCATTCGCCCGGCAATATTGGCGCGTCAATTTCCTCGGGCTCTTTTTCCAGCGTTGGAATGATTATCGCGCCGTGCTCGATTAAGACGATGTCCAATATAGCTATGGGCAATACTGGCGACCTTATAAGCCGGGCTGCTGACGTTATTCTGAAAGAACGCCGTAAGCTAATCATTGCTATCCGAGAAACACCACTACATGCGGGGCATCTGGAAAGTCTTATTAAGCTCGCAAATTTGGGCGCGGTTATCTTTCCGCCAGTTCCAGCATTTTATAATCGTCCGGTTACGTTGCAGGATATTGTTGATCAGAGCTGTATGCGCATGCTCGACCAGTTGGAAATACATCTGGAAACGGCGCCGCGATGGGGAGAAGAGGGCGGCGTTCCCGCTGTAGGGCAACAAATTAAAAGCGACAAAGCCTAATTCAGGCGAGTGGCTTTTCGTCCTCAAACGAATTTTTTTCTGATTCGATTTCCGTGTCTACAGCTGCGCGGGCATCTGCGTCATAGATACTCGTCGGATAATAGTCGGAAAAATCTGTAGCAACACGATCTAATGGAAAGTCTGACCAGACACCATGATCGGCGTCGTACTCCATGTGATGGCGACCCTTGGCATCGTATGGCTGGAATAGTGCATCGCTTTCGCCGTCAAACTCAGTGGGTAGTACGTCGAATTTATCGCAAAGCTCGATATTGAAGGCTGGAGCTGCTTTCAACCACATCCCATCGATGTACATGACGGCATAGCCATGATGCAGAAACAGTTTCCTGCCCCCCATCATTCGACGAAGCCGTTCGGTACATAGATGATTGTAAACGTCCGATAATCCAATGCCGGCAGGGATGCCGACGCTTCGGGCGCAAGCGATTAGAAGGTTGGCCTTGGGCAGGCAATACCCGCGCCCGGCTGCCAAAACACTGCTCGCTTTGTAGGGTTCTGGCTCAAGGCTAATACTATATGGGTCGTAGCGAATGGTGTCGCGGACGGCATAGAATAGCTTGATGGCTTTGTCTTTTACGCTGGGGGCTTCTTCGACTGCTTGAGATGCGAAAGAGCGGACTGAATCCTGGTCAAAGTCAAAGAACTCGGTCGGTTGCATATAGTCGATGCCTACCTCGGGGAAACCGTCGGTGATATGTTCCATTTTGATCGTAAGCCTTCGATGTAGGGGCTTAAGCGGCGAGGGCGTCTTCAATAGCGAGGCCAACAGACAACAATTTACTGTCACCCATTGTTTCGCCAACGACCATAAGTCCAGCAGGTCCTTCCCCGGCCGGATGCATTGGTATGGTTAGAGCGCATCGGTCGAGGAAATTGAAGCAGAACGTATTACGCAGCGTTAGAATGTTTGTCGCGATATATAGGGCTTCGTCGTCTTCCAGAGATTTTATTGACGGCGCGACAGTTGGAATTGTTGGCATGATTACAGCATCGAACGCGGCGGTCACTTGATTAGCTTCTTGAATAAGGGTTTCGCGCGCTTCCATAGCAACAAGGTAATCGACAGCACTTATGTCTTTGGTCCGTATCAAGCGGCCTCGAACGCGCGGGTCATATTCTTCCGCGTGTTCTTCAATCTGATTCTGATGGGCGACATAGGCTTCCGCGTAAATCCCGCCGCCAGCATTGATCTTTGGAATCTCGCCAAGTTCGAAAAACGGGATTTCGATGATGTTTGCTCCGGCGTTAGATAGTTTGGAAAGCGTTGTTGAGAAGCAGCCGGCTACGTGGTCATCCAGTTTGTCGAGAACCAGAGTTTGCGGAACAGCCAAGCGCAAACCGGCAAGCGGCAGGGCTGTTGGCACAACAGGGTTTTCGCCAGCGAGTATAGCGTCGACGACTGCGCAACAAGATACGGTTGGTGCCAGTGGACCGGCAGTGTCGAGGGTTGGGACCAGTGGGTAAGCCCCGGTGGCCGGGACCCGCTTGGTTGTGGGCTTAAATCCGACGAGGCCGCAATATGATGAAGGAATGCGTATAGAGCCGCCGGTATC
>CAUZNJ010000156.1:0-5213 GCA_963580965.1 Alphaproteobacteria bacterium
GCTTGGTGGCGCCGGTATTTACCTTCTTAGCGACCTTGGCGCTGGTGTTACGGGCGAGGTAATGCACGTCGATAGTGGATACAACATCATTGGTATGGGGCATCCCGATATTCCCCAAGGTACTGGTAAACTGTCCTGATGCCGTGCCTACTAGGGCTCCCCATTAAAGTGCGTTGCAAGCTGAGTTATATGCCATTATGGATTCACTATATTGGTTAGTATGAGTGGCATGAGACCTTTCCGTCCTATCCTTGATCGCCTGCATCAAGCGGGGTTGCGACCGACACGTCAGCGCATGGCGCTGGCGAAGCTGATGTTCGAGGGCAGGGATTGCCACGTGACGGCAGAATCCCTTCACGCCCAGGCGATCACGCATCGTGTGCGGGTCTCCCTGGCAACCGTTTACAATACTCTACATCAGTTCACCTCAGCAGGGTTGCTGCGCGAGATTGTCATCGATGCGGCGCGCTCCTATTTCGATACAAACACCAGCGATCATCATCATTTCTACTGGGAAGGTACCGGTCTCCTAGAGGATATTCCCAGCGATCAAATCATCATGGAAAAGCTGCCGTCGCCACCCCCGGGAACAACCATAAAACGAATCGATGTCGTGATTCGTTTGGCAGGCTGCACTAAATAGATACCTATTTAGATCAATCCTGTCTCCGCACGATTAGAATCATTCAAATTATCTTGACAGCCTTTGGTAGCCCAACCATATTTTGGATATGTCCGGGGCAAATAACCCGTTGGGGCCCACCAGATATGGAAACAATCTCAAAGCGTATAGGAGACACAGATATGACACAGCTAAAGGGATCGAAGACCGAGAAAAGCCTCAAGGATGCATTCGCGGGTGAATCTCAAGCCAACCGTCGATACCTTTATTTTGCTCAAAAAGCCGATGTTGAGGGCTACAATGATGTATCTGCCGTTTTCCGCTCGACGGCGGAGGGCGAGACCGGACATGCTCATGGCCACCTTGAATTTCTCGAGTCTGTTGGTGATCCGGCGACAGGACAGCCGATTGGCACCACGCCCCTGAATCTTAAGGCAGCCATCGCTGGCGAAACCCACGAATACACCGATATGTATCCGGGCATGGCAAAGACCGCCCGCGAGGAAGGTTTTGACGAGATAGCCGACTGGTTCGAAACTCTGGCTAAAGCCGAGCGTTCGCACGCTGGTCGTTTCCAAAAGGCCCTCGACACGCTGGGTTCGTAAGCAACTGCTGATTGATTGAAATTGTGTGGGGGGGGGGTCTGGTAGCGGATCCTCCCATATTGTTTAAGGCCCCCCAGGACAGAGGAGAAGAGCTTTGGCCGAAGGTGGTCTCGGAGTGCCAGTTCGCCATCCCATCGCCTGGGAGGACCCGGACTTTTATGACAAGGATAAGCTCGATGTCGAGCTACGGCGTGTATTCGACATCTGCCACGGCTGCCGCCGCTGCTTCAACCTTTGTGACAGCTTCCCGCGGCTCTTCGACCTTATTGATGAGTCTGATACGGGCGAATTGGACGCCGTCGATAGTGCGGGCTTCAGGCCCGTGGTTGATGCCTGCACTCTCTGTGACATGTGCTTTATGACTAAGTGTCCCTACGTGCCGCCGCACGAATTCAATCTCGACTTTCCTCATCTGATGCTGCGCTACCGCGCCGTGCAGTTGAAATCTGGTGACGTCGGGGTGATAGAACAACAGCTCAAGAAAACCGATCGTAACGGTCGTCTGGGCACGGTTGTGGCGCCGCTCGCCAACTGGGCAACAAAGCGTGGAAATGCGCTCACACGGCCGGTAATGGAACGCACTGCTAATATTCACCGCGACGCGGCATTGCCCCGCTACGACGGTAAATCTTTCGTTTCTCAGTCTAAGACCGTCATGTCGGAGGTCAATCGCGACGCGCCCGCATTTGGCCGTAGGGCTGTTCTCTACGCCACATGTTTTATTAACTATAACAACACGGAGATTGGCAGGTCTGCACGCGCTGTATTGGCCCACAACGGGGTCGAGACCGAAGTCTCATACCCAGGCTGCTGCGGAATGCCGCAGCTTGAAAGTGGCGATTTACAGCGGGTCGCTGACTCGGCGCGTCAGGTCGCGGCCGAGTTGATGTCTTGGGTTGACCGGGGGTACGATATTATTTCTCTCATGCCGTCGTGCAGCCTGATGCTGAAGTTTGAATGGCCGCTTATCGTGCCGGGCGACGAAAATGTGCGACGTCTCAGTGCCGCGACAAAGGATATCAGCGAGTATGTTGTCGACATCGCCCGCAAGGAAGGCTTGGTGGCTGGCATGAAGCCCATTGATGGCGAGGTTTTACTGCACATTGCCTGTCATGCACGGGCGCAGAACATGGGCCAAAAGGCGACCGAGCTCCTCAAGCTGATCCCTGAGGCTGACGTGCAGGCCATTGAACGCTGTTCCGGCCATGGCGGCGCCTGGGGCGTGTATAAGGACAACTTCGAGGTGGGGCTCAAGGTTGGTAGACCAGTGGCCCGACAAGCAGCTGAGGCCAAGCCTACTTTCGTCATTTCCGAATGCCCGCTGGCGCGCGATCATATCGTTCAGGGTATGGAGAAGCGGGATGCTAATTCGATAGCAGACGTCAAAGCCGTCACCCACCCGATTGAATTGATCGCCCGCGGCTACGGCCTGTAGCCTGGACAAATCTAGCCACGGGAAAGTACCGACATGGTGAAGCATAAAATTACACCCGCCGATCTGATGCCTATGGAAGAGTATGCTATGGTTCGTGCGGCGCGTCGCAAAGCCATCATGGAGTTGAAGGCAAGCCGCCGCGTCACCTGTGGGCCCGATGCGACGTTTTACTTCGAGAACTACGACACCATGTGGCATCAGGTGCACGAGATGCTGCATGTTGAACGCGGTGGCGCTGCGCAGGTCGCCGATGAACTTGCGGCCTTTAATCCTTTGATTCCCGATGGGAGGGAGCTGGTGGCGACTGTTATGTTCGAGGTGCCTGATGAGAGCCGCCGGCAAAAGCTTCTGGCTAGTTTGGGCGGGGTTGAACAGACGTTCACGCTCGACATCGACGGGGAGTCAATCAAAGGAACTGCCGAAGATGACGTAGATCGCACTTCGGCGGATGGTAAGGCGTCGTCGGTGCAGTTCATCCACTTTCCCTTCACGGATGCGCAGGTGACGAAATTCCGGGCGCCAGGGATGCGTGCCGTACTAGGCATCGGCCATCCCCAATACGCACACATGGTGGTTTTACCCGAAAATATTCGTGTAGCACTGGCCGAGGATTTTGATTAAGGCTTGAGATCTGATGCTTGAAGCTTTAGCGAACGACTTCGTTGTCGTAGACACCCCAAAGGGTACGGCGTTGCAACCACCCGTCAAAGGCGCCGACCGACACCTGGCACCAGTCTGACGCGTCTGGACACTCGACGATCTTGCCGACTACTCCCGGCTCAAGGAGGGCTACCACCGCGGCATTTTCTTCACTCTTCGCATGCAACGGACGCTTAGCGCCGGTGACAATAAACGTCCGGCGACCGCCGAGCATGCTCTGATGAATCCATCCCAGGGCACCTTGCCAGTCGCGGGTTTTGCGCCAGTTCCGATACTCAGCAATAATCTCCAGCGGCAGGTCCCGGCGTTGATATACCCATTCGACTGGGTGCTGTACGCCAGGTCCTGTGCGCAGGTTTATTACGTTAGCACGGGCGCTGACGAATCGGGGGAGCGGCAGTCCCGTTCCTTTCGGCGCCGTATATGCGGGGAGGGCGGCGACCAACATCACCGCCATTCCTGACAGGAGAACTGAACGCTTGATGGCGACGACAGACCTACAAAATTTCATGGCCCCCAAATTTCCTCGAAATGTCCGCCGTGTCCAATTAATGGGTAGAGCAAACAGCGCCCGTTAAGATGCAAAAGTAACTTTTTTTAATTCCTTAAACGAAAAGGATAGCCCCTGTCGACGAGGCATCCTCGAAGAACGTAATGGCTCCGGTTTCCTCAATAGCGATATCGTCGCGCAAATCATTTCGACTCATGCCAATTGCCTGCATGCCCAATTCACATACCATGAATCGCGCGCCGAGTTCCGCGCAAGCGGACAGAAGTTCTTCGAACTGGGCAACGCCGTGTTCGCCTAGGCTGGCGTCCATCACCCCCGCATTTCCTAGGCGGTCGCCGGCGGGCATATTATGCCAGCCTGGGGTGCCATCGGCCGCTGGCCGGGCCAACGCCTGACAGGCAGCCATGGTAAAAAAAAGCGTTGCTGGCGTTCCTATCGCCACCGCTGCTGAGGCCATAACGAGGGCATAGTGCACCCGATCAAAATTGCCGGAGAAGATGGTCAACGATAACTTGTCGGGTGGTAATTTCGCCTGGGATGTACTTTCAGGTTTCATGAGACGTGACCCCGTTAATAGTCGGATTTTCGCCGCACAAGGGGCATTGCGGGTCGGCGCGCACCTTGATTTTGCGGAACGTTGTGGCGAGGCCGTCGTAGACGACGAGTGAGCCTGATAGGCTTTGACCTATACCGATGATCTCCTTCAGGACTTCCGTTGCTTGCAACGACCCAACCATACCGCATAACGCGCCGAGAACTCCTGCCTCAGCGCAAGATTGGGTATGTCCGTCAGGTGGGGGTGCCCGGAATAGGCATCGATAGCAGGGACCATGTCCGCCATTCTTGTCCTTTTCATACGCTTTGAAAGTCGCGATCTGACCATCGAAGCGCAATATGGCGCCTGAAACCAGAATTCGGCGGGCAAAATAACAGGCATCGTTAACAAGGAAGCGGGTCGAGAAGTTATCGCTGCCGTCGGCAATCACGTCGTAGTCAGAAATCAAGTTTACGGCGCCATCGGCCGTCAAACGGCGTTGGTGGGTAATAAGTTGGACATCCGGATTGATTGCCGAGATTGCCAAGCGGGCGCTATCTACCTTGGCCTGGCCGATGCGTCCGGTGGTATGTGCAATCTGGCGTTGCAGGTTGCTAAGATCGACGGTGTCATCATCGATAACGCCAATTGTGCCGACACCAGCTGCTGCCAAATACAATAATAAGGGTGACCCCAGGCCGCCGGCGCCGATAACGAGAACCTTCGCTCTCAGCAGTTTGGCCTGACCGTCGCCACCAACTTCGCGTAGCAGAATATGTCGGGCATAGCGCCGAATTTGGGTTTCGCTGAAATCGTAAGGGGCGTTGACCATGGAAAGTATTTTT
>CAUZNJ010000157.1:0-5164 GCA_963580965.1 Alphaproteobacteria bacterium
TTTAGGAGCCTCGCCTGCCCCAGATCACGGGTTGGGATCAGATGCTGGTACCCGACGCCGCTTAGGCGTTTCCATGGAATGTCCTTAGCATCGTTACCAACATATCGGCGTAAAGGTTCTGGAAAGGTCGGTTGAGCGGATGGGGTCGCGGTCTCTGGCGATGCTATTTGAACGGCTTCCGGGCTACCCAGTTGGGAAGCTAACTGCTCCCATGAGCTGGAATTCATTGGCTCCGGTGCTACGTCCTCAAGCAAGCTGCCACCCATTTCTTCAGCCAGGGAGACAATACTCCGACAATCTGGGCAAAGCGCCATATGTGTCGCAATTGCCAGGCCCCAGCTTTCGCCCGACGACCCGGCGGCATAACTCATGAGCAGATCCAATTTCGGATGGTATATTGCCATCAGAATTTCCTTAACATATTGCGTAATTTCTCGAAGGATAGGCGCAGGCGAGACTTAACAGTTCCCAACGGTATATCTAAGCGGTCGGCTATTTCCTGGTGAGATAACCCTTCAACGAAAGACATCCCCACGACTTGGCGCTGATATTCGGGTAGGTCGTTGAGGCATGCTCGAACCCTCTCTTGGCGTTTCCGTGCATCGACGAAGTCTTCGGCAGAAAGTTGCGGCGCGGGAATGAGTGCTGGGTCGTTCGGGTCCAGTTCCGGACGTACCTCGTGGCGAATGCGGTCAATTCGGAGATTTCTGGCAATGGCAAATATCCAGGTTGCAGCCGATGCCTTCTTCGGATTGAACAATGCGCTTTTCCGCCAGACCCGCAGCATCGTTTCCTGGGCTAACTCTTCGGCTGTCGCCGCATCTGTCCCCAGCCGCATCATTAAACCTTTGATGCGAGGTGCCATCCGGGCATAAAGTATAGCAAAGGAAATTTGATCCTCGTCAATGGTGACCCGCAGCAGGTGCGTATCCAAGTCCGGTTCATCTGCCGTAGATACTGCGCTCGCCACTATGTTGCCTGTCCATGATTGCACCGTGGAATTATTGTCTTGCACCCTACGTCCGCAACGCACAAGTCCCATGCCCTCTGGAGATGTAACTGCCGCAATACCAATCATATACAGACTACGAGCCGGGACGAAATTCAGTTCACAAATGCTTTAAAAGCATTGATCTGAACCCGCTCCACCGACGTATAAATGGAATATGTATTATTTACCTGCCACTGGCTCACTTATGGCTCACTTAAATTGAATAAAACTTTCCTGCCAGCAGGTAAGTCCCATGATATTGCCGTTATTGGATCCGGCATTGCCGGCCTTTCGGCTGCTTGGCTGTTAAGCCAGTTCCATCGGGTTACCATTTATGAAAAGGACGACCGTGCGGGAGGGCATGCGAACACGGTCAATGCCATGGTAGGTGGTGAGCGGCAGCAGGTAGACACTGGATTTATTGTCTATAACGAAGAAAATTATCCGAATTTGGTGGCGTTTTTCAACCATCTCGGTGTTCCTACTCAACCGAGCAATATGTCGTTTGCCGTATCCATCAACGGTGGGGCATTCGAGTACGGCAGCAGCTGCCTAGATTCTATGCTTGGCCAACGCAGAAACATCGTCCGCCCAACGTTTTGGCGCCTGGTCCGCGACATCCGGCGGTTCTATGCTGAAGCCCCTGAAATTGCCCGCTTTCCAGACCGCTTCCGAGATATGTCTCTTGGGAGTTATCTTGCTCAAGGCGAATACGGGGAGGCGTTCGTCGATACGTTCATCCTACCCATGGGTGCCGCCATTTGGTCGACGCGGTCGGATGAGGTGCGCGACCATCCGGTCGAGGCGTTCGTCCGATTTTTTGAGAGCCATGGGCTGTTGCGATTTAGCCGGCGTATCCCTTGGCGCACCGTCACTGGTGGCAGCTGGCACTACGTTCGGCGTATTACTGCATCCTTCGGCGATCGCCTCAGAACCGGGGAGGGCGTGGTGAACGTCCGGCGTGATGCCCTTGGGGTCGACGTGAGGATGGTATCCGGTCAGACACACCGCCATGATGCTATAGTTATCGCGGCACATGCGGACCAGGCACTTGCTCTTCTCGGGGATGCTGATAGGAATGAACGACGCCTTTTGGGCGCCTTTCGATATACTAAGAACCGGGCGGTTCTTCATTCTGACCCCACGTTTATGCCACAGCGGCGGCGTGTCTGGTCGAGTTGGAACTATCTCGGAGATGCTGAGGCGGGGGTTAGCCTCACCTATTGGATGAACCGTCTACAGGGGATCGACGAATGCAGCCCCTTGTTTGTCACAGTAAATCCAAAAATGGAGCCAGCGCCAGACCTGACCCACCGCGTGTTCGAATACGAGCATCCTTTCTTTGACGCTACCGCCCTAGGGGTACAGAAGTCATTGTGGGAGTTACAAGGCTGCCACAATACTTGGTTCTGCGGCAGTTACTTCGGCCATGGATTTCACGAGGATGCTCTGCAGTCTGGACTAGCGGCAGCGGAATCTATCGGGAGCGTTCGTAGGCCCTGGACCGTCCCTGATGAGTCAGGCCGCATCGCGCTAGCCCCTAACATAAGAGAATTTACAGCTTGATGGCGCCTAAACCCGCGATATATGCCGGCCATGTGGCGCACGAGCGCCTGCGCCCCCGCCGACACAGACTGCGGTATCGTGTGTTTACCTTGTTGCTGGATGTCGATGATATTGACGTCGAGAAAAAGGACCTATGTTTGCTTCGCTATAACCATCGCGGCCTTTTCAGTATCTACGACGCCGATCATGGCGACGGGAGTCCTATTGGTGAATGGGTGCGTAAGCGGCTTGATGGAATCGGCGCAGGCGATGCCGGACACCGTATCCTCATGCTCTGCTACCCGCGGATATTCGGCTATGTGTTCAATCCTCTAACCGTCTACTTCTGCCATGCTATCGATGGTGCGCTGCGGGCAATCGTCTACGAAGTTCACAATACCTTTGATGAACGCCACGCTTATGTGCTCGAAGTCTCCGGTCAGCCCCAACCGGTCATTCGCCAACGCTGTGACAAAATTTTGTACGTGTCGCCGTTTATTCCCATGAATTGCTCCTATGACTTTCGCATCATCGCGCCTAGCGAGGCGGTAAACATCACCATTCGAGAAGAAGACAAGGATGGTCTTCTGCTGTCGGCTACGTTTCAAGGCCGTCGTCGCGCTCTCACTGATGCTGGCCTGGCGTTCATGGCTTTTTGCTATCCGCTTATGACACTTAAAGTTATCGCCGGCATTCATTGGGAGGCCCTATGGCTCTGGCTCAAAGGGGCACCAATATTTCTGCACGCGGCGTCTACAACAGATGCCAGGCTGAGCAATCTAAAACACCGAAAAGAGGGTTAACGCATGACCTCCAGAACCAATTACTCGGCAACAAAAGCATCAGAAGTTTTCGGCTTGCGAGGTCTAACCTTGCCTCGATCCTTGGTCAAATCCGCATTACGTCGTCTTGTCGGTTCGGTTGAGCGGGGTTCTTTAACTTTTGTGTTTAATGGCGGCGACGAACTGCATATAGCTGGGGCACACAGCGGGCCGAATGCGGTAATTAACATCCACCGGTCACGAGCCGTTACACGGCTGATGATGGATGGCTATCTGGGTTTTTCTGAGGGGTATCTGGCGGCTGACTGGACGTCTCCGTCGCTCCCGCACCTGTTTGACTTCGGCACCGCGAACATGGGGCCCCTCGACCAACGTCTTACTGGCAGCAACCTCTCCCGTATCCTTCATAAGGCCGTTCACTTTTTGCGCAGCAATTCGCGTCTGGGCAGTAAACGCAACATCGCCAATCATTATGATTTGGGAAATCGGTTTTTTCGGGAATGGCTCGATCCGTCGATGGCCTATTCGGCGGCTTTGTTCGAGAATGACGAAGAAAGCCTAACCCAGGCCCAATTCAACAAGTTCCAGCGCATCATCCGAGAGCTGAATATCGAGCCTGGGCATCACGTTCTGGAAATAGGGGGAGGTTGGGGCGGTCTTGCTATGTTCATCGCCCGAGAAACCGGTGCCCGGGTAACGGCTATCACGATCTCGAAGGAGCAGTTTGTCTATGCGCGCGAGCGTGTTCTTGCAGAGGGACTGGAATCCCAGGTGGATATACAGCTATGTGACTACCGGGATCTCGACGGTACCTACGATCGGATTGTGTCCATCGAAATGCTGGAAGCTGTTGGCGAGCGTTATTGGGCCACCTATTTCGATGTCGTTGCGCACCGACTCGTTTCCGGAGGCGCGGCGATGCTCCAGGTAATTACCGTCGCCGACGAACGCTTCGATTTCTACCGTAACAGCGTAGATTTCATTCAAAAATATGTCTTCCCTGGGGGCATGTTGCTGTCCCCTGGAATTATCCGGCGTCATGCCGAGGCAGCAGGTCTGCGTTACGATAATGTGCTGTTCTTCGGAGAATCCTACGGCCGCACGCTTGATAACTGGTTTGGGGCATTTCAGGAGCATTGGCCGGAGATAGAGCTTCAAGGCTTCGATGCGCGTTTCAAGCGGCTATGGGAATATTACCTTACCTATACGGCGGCGGGCTTCCGAGCGGGATCCATCGATGTTGGCCAGTTCCGCTTATGTAAGCCCTAGTGGATAGAAATTTATTTCTTCGCGATGTGCGTTACGGCGCCGCAGGCTTAGCGCTGGGCATGCCCACGATCCCGTTACTGGTGCATCTGCCGGCCGCCTATGCAGAGGGACTTGGGTTGGGCCTGACCGCAACGGGAGCGGCGCTGTTTGCGGCGCGGGCATTGGACGTCATCACAGATCCCATTATTGGCATTGCCTCGGACAGGCTGAAAAGCCCGTGGGGCCGGCGTAAGCCCCTAATTCTGGTTGGTGCAATCATTGCTGCGGTTGGAGCACTCTATCTCCTCGGGCCGCAACAGGGTGTTGGTCCTTGGTACCTCGCCATCTGGGCCGCTGTTATGTATCTGGGCTGGACCTTGATCATGATCCCCTATCAGGCTTGGGGGGCAGATCTGTCAAACGATTATGCGGGACGCACCCGGGTGACATCGGTACGCGAGGGATTCATGCTCGGCGGTATTCTGCTTGCCGGTGCCATTCCGGCCGCCGCCGTCGCGCTCGGCTATGACGAACGCGTGGCTCTTCTTTTTGTAGCTTGGGCGGCCATCGCCATGGGTGCACCCCTGTTTGTGCTCCT
>CAUZNJ010000158.1:0-5154 GCA_963580965.1 Alphaproteobacteria bacterium
AAGGACGGCGGCGGAAGGCTGTCCACGACAGACAATCGACTGGGAGAGGAATGATCACATGAAGGAGAAGATGTACTACGAGGTCGCATGTCTTCAAACTCGCTCGCAAGGCATTGACCTAGAAGATGAGAAAAAGCGCGACGCAGGAATCCGCGCCAACATCATGCGAATTTTTGACCTCATCGACTACATTACGGCCTTTGGAAATTCAGACGTTAAACTAATCGTCCTGCCCGAATACGCCATCAATGCGCGCTGGAACAAAATGACGGTCGAGGAGTGGATGAGCATATCAACGACCATCCCCGGGCCTTACACGGACCTGATCGCTGAGAAAGCCAAAAAGCTCAAAATTTACATTGCCGCCAACATGATGGAGGTCCACCCGGACTTTCCTGGGCGTTTTTTCAACTGTTCCTTCCTGATGGGCCCGGAAGGAAAGATTCTTATCAAGCACTGGAAGAACAACAACAACGCCTGGGTCTTCCCGTATACGACGCCGTCGGACATCTACACCCAATTTGTCAGGAAATTCGGCCGCGAAGCCCTATTTCCAGTGGCAAAGACCGAATTGGGTGGCATCGGCCTGATAACCTGCGGCGAACTAGGATTCCCAGAAAATGCCCGTTGCACCATGATGAACGGGGCAGAAGTTCTGTGCCACCTGACGTCAGAGCCCACCAACCTCAGTCATGGTGACGTCCGCGTCTGGGAAAGCATGCGCGCTACCCGCGCTTACGAAAATAAATGCTATCTAGCAATGGCCAACATCGGTATTTACGAGAATACCAAGCGCGGCCTGCATGGCAGCCATGGTGATTCTGCAATCCATAAGTTTGACGGCACAGTCCTCAACAAGATTGTCGGACCCGGCGAGTCAACCATTAAGGGACCAATTGACCTTAATCAGCTCCGCACTGTCCGTTCCAAGCCGTTCCATCCGGTAACCATCCGTGCCGAAATGTACACCAAGGAATACGAGCAGTTTATTGGCTGGCCCAACGATCGCTTCGCCGATAAGCCAATCGAAAACATCGAAGAGACGAGAGAGCTTTTCCGCGAGCTCGTCGCCAAGCGTCGAGCTGCGGGCATCGATAGCGCGCCCAAGGAATTTAAGGACGACTGACGCTTGTGGCCTCCAGCGCCGGTCAGCTGCCGGTGCTGGCGAGTCCACTACGCAAAAGGCGGAAATAACGGGCCGCAGCACGCGGGATTAGCCGATCAAGCCGTACCATATTCACCTTCAGTTCCAGGGGCCTACGCATCGGCACAACGTGCAATTCCCCTGCTGCTAATTCGGCTATTACACAATCACTCGGCAGTAAGGCGACGCCGATACCATCGCGCACCATCAGTTTTAATGTCTCGGCATCATCGACGATCGCACGCACATTTGGGCGAAGGCCGCGGTCGGATAAAGCGGAGCGAATGCGTTCACCAAAACCAATATCTGGTTCGTGTAAGATGAATTTCTCGTCTACAAGGTCCGCTAAATCGATAGCTTCATTTATCCGTGCGATCCGATGACCCGGAGGGACGGCAAGTACGATATCGACTTTGCCAAATGGTTCCGCAATAACGTTGTGGGGCATGTCCTTCGGATCGCATTCGATAATGATACCAGCATCCAACCGTTCTTCCGAAATAAAGCGGAGGATTCGCCTTGTCGGTGCAGTGATCGTTTCGATGCGCACCCGCGACAGGATCGGCTTTAGGGCGGTCATTACCCGTGGCACCATGGTCGGCAAAATCGATGAGCTAAAGCCGATAGCAAAGGACACAGGAGGCCCGCCACGCAGCTGGCGGGCCGCATCCGATAGGTCGAGCAAGCCACTAACCACTTGATCGGCGCGGTGAAGGAAGGCCTGGCCCTTGTGCGTAACCTCCACTCCCCGTCCAGTTCGGCGAAACAGCTTGAACGCCAGTTCTGCTTCCAGATCAGAGATCTGTTCGCTAACGGATGGCTGAGAAACGTTCAACTTTTCGGCCGCTTTGCTGAAGCTCCGCTCTCGCCACACACTCAGCGCATAACGCAATTGGCGATCATTCATGATCCATACCTCAATCGTTTGTGAGCCAAGGTATAGGTTTTTCCTATAGAGATATACGCAAACCCTCATTGCTTTAGCGATTAGCTAGCATACAATGATAAATAGAGTTGATATCGTTAGAGCAGCCAAGCGCGCCGAAATAGGCTGCATGGATTGTAAAAATCAGGAGAAGTGTGATGCGCAGCGGCTATAGAGTCGTCGACACCGATACCCACGTGACCCCTTCGATGGAGGTCCTCAATAAATACGCAGAACAAGCGTTAAAGGATCGATGGGACGAGCTGAAGCCTTACATGCGGACCATGCGCTCACCCCTCGGTCGCGGTCATCCGACGACGCCGTGGACGACCATGAAGGTGAAACCTATCCCCTATAACCGGATTGCCGGCCAGAAGGGCGATGTGGGCTCCATCGAAAAAGGCGGTGCTGGCGCTCTCGAAGGCCGGGTTGAAAATACCACCAAACAGACGCCGTCAGAGCGCATCCAGCACGAGAATTCCGTCGACCGACTTAAGGACATGGATGTCGAGGGCGTCGACGTCAACGTCCTGATCCCCGGCACCTGGGCGCCGGCGACAACGGCCATTGACCCAACCCTGGCCGTCGGCCTGTACGACTCCTACCACAACTACATGACCGAGTACTGCAGCCCCGACCCCAAGCGCCTCAAGGGCCTCCTGATTGCGCCAGCGGCCAACGTCGATTGGGCCGTTTCCGAGATCAAGCGCCGCGGTAAAGAAGATTGGGTATCCTGCGTCTGGCCCGTTCTGCCCGAAGGTGTTCCCATCGACGATCCCGAATTGGACCCCATCTGGGCGGCTATGAACGAGCTCGACCTGCCTATCATGCATCACAGCTTTTTTTATGAGCCGCCGTATTTCCCCGGCTATCGCGACATTTGGGGAAATGCCGCAATAGCCCGGACGGCTGCCCATCCGTGGGGGGCGCAACGCCTACTCGCCTACGTCATCGCAGGCGGACTTCTGGACCGCTTCCCGAACCTGCGAATCGGTTTCTCGGAAACAGGACACGGCTGGCTTCCCTATTGGCTGCTCCGCCTCGATAGCCAAGTTGGATTTGTGAAGGGAACAGTCAACAAACTGAAGCACCTACCGTCTGAATACGCCAAAATGGGCCGAGTCTTTTGCGCCATCGAGAGCCACGAAGGCCCGCTAATGACTAAGGCAGTAAACGACGTTCTGGGCGACGGTTGCCTTATGTACGCATCCGACTTTCCGCACCCGGAATGCGAATGGCCCCATTCGGTCGACAACGTCGTCAAATGGGAAAACGTCCTGGGCAAGCCGTCAATGAAAAAACTCATGAGCGTCAACGCCGACGCCTATTTACGGCAATAAGACCGATTATGAACGGCGGATACATGACATGAACTACGAGCGCGCGCTCAAGTTTGTGCAAAAGGCCAAGGCCATCGCTAAACGCCACGGAACGGAAGTTAGTGTGGCAATTCTCGATGACGCCGGTCACCCCGTTCTTGTCGCTCGCGGCAAGCCCGAGACTTGGCACGGGACCTACATGGCCACCGGCAAAGCGCGCCTTGCCGCTGCCTTCCGTAAACCGACGGCTGACCTTATGGAACAGTGGAAGGACCGCCCCCTTTTTCCTCAGAGCCTAGTCGAAATAATCCCGGGTGGCGTGACCCTAAACAAGGGCGGGTATCCCTTATTTGATGGTGACATCTGCGTCGGCGCCATTGGCGTTGGCGGCGGTTCACCAGATATCGATGATGCCATTGCCCTGGCCACGGTCAAGGCGATGGGTGCGATCGGAAAACGCAAGAACTGAGGAAGAATTTCATCGGGCGCGATGCGCCTAGCGTGGAGAAAGCCATGGTAAAGACGCCTATCAGAACCGACAAAGCACCGATGCCTACTGGGCCTTTTAATCAGGCAATCCGCGTCGGTAATATGGTCTTTACTGCCGGACAGGCCGGACGCAACCGTGAAACCGGTAAAATGGGAGACATCCGCGATCAGGCGCGCCGTTGCATTGGCAACCTCAGCGCTATTCTTGAAGAAGCTGGCGCCTCCCTAGACGACGTTGTGAAGGCCACAGTCTACATGCGCAATCCGGAGGATGCGTCCAACTTTAATGAAGTATACCGAGAATTGATGCCGGAACCGCTACCAGCTCGCTCATCAGCCTATGTGGCTTTGAAGAATCCGGACATGCTGGTCGAAATGGAGTGCATCGCCGTTATTCCCGATAAGTCATAGCCTTGTCCCCGTCTTCCTGGGCTTGCGCCTGAAAGAACCCGCGAATGCTAAAAATCATTGATCTAAAAAAGACCTACACGCTCGAGCACGGGACCGTTGATGCCCTGCGCGGCGTTAGCTTCGACGTCGCCGACGGCGAATTCTTTACACTTCTCGGCCCCAGTGGATCGGGCAAGAGCACGGCCATGCGCTGCGTTGCCGGGCTGGAGCATCCTCAGGCCGGCGAAATCTATATCGATGATTTATGTGTCTTTTCATCCGAGAAGAATATCCGCGTCTCTCCCGACAAGAGACCAATTGGCATGGTCTTTCAGTCCTATGCCATTTGGCCGCACATGTCAGTTGCGGGCAATGTCTCCTTCCCTCTCGTTTATGGCTCACGTGACCGCAAGCATTCCAAGAAAGACGTACGCAAGGCCGTAGAGGAAGCCTTAGACATGGTTCAAATGAGTGACTATGCCGAACGGCCGGCGACCCAGCTATCCGGCGGACAGCAACAGCGTGTTGCATTGGCCCGCGCCCTCGTATCCCGTCCCAAACTTCTACTTCTCGACGAACCCCTGTCAAATTTAGATGCTAAGTTGCGCGAGGAAATGCGCATTGAACTAAAAGAACTCACGCACAGGCTTGGCATTACCTCGCTGTTCGTCACCCACGACCAAGTGGAAGCGCTTTCCATGTCTGATCGGCTCGGCGTCATCATGGATGGCCTGCTCGTCGGCCTAGGCGACCCACAGGGGATTTACAGGCATGCTCCTGATAAGCGCGTGGCAGATTTTCTTGGTGTAGCTAACACGATTGAGGGTCGCATTACCCAGTCAGGCGCAGATGCTGCAATGGATACCGAGATCGGCCCACTATCGTTC
>CAUZNJ010000159.1:0-5115 GCA_963580965.1 Alphaproteobacteria bacterium
CGATGTTATCGTTATCGATCAGTCGCCCGAACTTATCCGTCGCATATCAGATACGGTGGATGTGCAAGGGCTAGTGGGGCATGCTGCTCATCCGGATGTACTTGAAAGAGCAGGTGCTA
The DNA here is from genome assembly GCA_963580965.1 of Alphaproteobacteria bacterium. Lineage (GTDB taxonomy): Bacteria > Pseudomonadota > Alphaproteobacteria > Rhodospirillales > CAMCUA01 > CAMCUA01. Next base: position 120 of record CAUZNJ010000159.1, read on the forward strand.
AGGACGCGGACATGATCATCGCGGTGACCTACGCCGACGAGGTCAATATGGTTGCCTGCCAGGTTGCTCATTCCTTGTTTCAGGTCCCGAAAAAAATTGCCCGTGTGAGGCACCAAAGCTATCTACAGCCGATTTGGGCCAACTTATTCTCGCGCGATCACATGCCGATCGACGTTATAATTTCGCCAGAAATTGAAGTGGCTCGCGCGGTTATTCGCCGCCTACAGGTGCCAGGCGCATTCGAAATGATCCCGATGGCTGACGGCCGGGTAAAATTGATCGGCGTCCGCTGCGCGGAGGACTGTCCGCTTGTGCGCACACCGCTGCGCCAGTTAACTCAGCTATTTCCAGACTTGAACATCGTTGTTGTTGGATTGGTGCGGGATTCAAAGGCAATCATTCCCAATGCTGACGATCAGATGATGCCCGGCGACGAGGTCTACTTCGTTGTCGAAAGCGAACAATCGACCCGTGCTATGGCCGCCTTTGGCCATGAGGAACCAGAGGCTCGGCGCCTTTTGATCCTAGGCGGGGGCAATATAGGCCTCTTTTTAGCGGAGGAAATAGAACGCGGCTTGGGCTGGATCAATACCAAGGTTATAGAAAATAATCCGAAACGAGCAGAATTGGTAGCGGGCCGCCTATCGCGAACGATTGTTCTTCAAGGAGACGTTCTTGACGCGGAAATCCTGGAAGAAGCTAATGTTGCAGCAACTGATACGGTCGTCGCGGTCACCAACGATGACGAGACCAATATTCTCGCATCACTGCTTGCCAAGCGTTATGGCAGTTCCCGGGCCATAACGCTGATTAACAAGGCAACCTATGAATCCCTGATCACGACGCTTGGCATCGACGTCGTTGTCAGCCCGCGTAATATTACGGTTTCGACAATTCTGCAGCATGTTCGGCGGGGCCGTATTCACGCCGTGCATACCCTGCGCGAAGAATTTGGTGAACTTATCGAGGCGGAGGCTATGGAAACGTCACCACTAGTCGGACTGCCCCTGAATGCGGCGAAGCTTCCTTCTAGTGTTCTTGTGGGCGCCTTGGTGCGTGATGGCCAAGTTATTATTCCACGGGGGAATACGGTTATTCAGGCAAAGGACCGTGTTGTTCTGTTTGCTGCCAAGGATGCTATTCGCAGCGTTGAGAAAATGTTCTCCGTGCGGCTCGAATACTTTTAAGCTGAGGCTTTGGGCCATGATCGACCCCCTACTTTCGCGACCACGCGCCCTGTTGTTTGATTGGGACAACACCCTGATCGATAGCTGGACGTTGATATGCGACGTTCAGAATATTGTTCTTAATGCATATGGTCTTGATGCTTGGAGTCTCGACGAGGTCCGTGTGCGCGTGCGCGAATCGATGCGTGATAGCTACCCTGTCATTTTCGGCGAACGGTGGAAAGAGGCGGGCCAGATGTTCCATCGTGAGTATGAAGTCCGTCACCTGGACGCACTTCAGCCCCTACCAGGGGTCGAGGATATGTTGCCCGTTTTGGCGCGCCGCGACTTTTATCTCGGCGTGGTGAGCAACAAGCGCGGGGAGACCCTTCGTCGAGAAGCCAAGCACCTGGGCTGGGATACATATTTTTCGGCGCTGGTCGGTGCTAACGATGCGGTACAGGACAAGCCTGCTGTCGAACCGGTGGCCATGGCGTTGGCTCCAGGAAATTTGATGCCGGGGGCCGCCACCTGGTTCGTTGGCGACACCGATGTCGATCTGATGTGTGCTCATCGGTCAGGGTGTGTGGCTGTACTTGTCCGGCCGGAAAAACCAACCCACGGCGAGTTTGGGGATACATCGGTTGATTTATATTTTCATGATTTTCTTGCGCTTTCCAACTATGTTCTTGCCCTGTAAAGTATTAAAGTTAAATGAAAGTTGGTGACGCATCTTCTGATGCGTGTAATTTATGGGTGTTAATATCCCTGATAGAAGATGCGAAGAGCGTGCTTTAATACGACCCGTTCGACCTGCGAAACGGGCCGAAAATAACTTATAGAGAGGGATTGTATTATGTCCTCCGAAAAATCGCAGAATGTTCAGGATGTCTTCCTTAATCATATTCGAAAAAACAAGAGCCCGGTCACCGTTTTTTTAGTAAACGGTGTAAAGCTTCAAGGAATCGTTACGTGGTTCGATAATTTCTCAATCCTTTTACGGCGCGATGGGCATACCCAGCTCGTCTACAAGCACGCGATTTCGACCATCATGCCATCGGTCCAAATCCAATTGTTTGATCCCGAGAAGGATGAAGACGACAGCCCAGAATGATTTGACCGACGTTTTCTTGCAGGAATCAATAGTTAAAGAAAATGATGGTAGCGGGGCTCGTTGCCTCGTTATCCATCCTCGTATTCGTTCCTTGGGGAGAGATCCCGGTAGGCCTCCCGAATCATCACTGCTCGAAGCAGTTGGTCTTGCCAAGGCCATCGACTTGGAAGTAGTCGAGGCTCAGGTTATCTCCATATCCCGAGTCAGTCCGTCTACCCTGTTTGGTAGAGGTACAGTTGAGCGCCTGAGCGCGGTTATCAGCAGCACGCCCAAGGGCGCAGAAAAACCTCATAGCGAGGATGATGTTGTAACTGCGAGCGAAAAGCGCCGCTTTCACCGCAAACATGTTGCTAAGGCTATGGCTATTGACTTAGTTGTCGTCGACGCAACCCTGACGTCGATCCAGCAACGCAATCTGGAGCGGGAATGGACATGTAAGGTCATCGATCGCACCGGTCTAATCTTGGAAATATTTGGTGCCCGGGCGCGGACTCGGGAAGGCCGTTTGCAAGTTGAATTAGCGGCGATTACCTATGCTCGCTCTCGATTGGTGCGAAGCTGGACTCATTTAGAGCGCCAACGGGGAGGGCTTGGGTTCGTGGGTGGTCCTGGTGAAACCCAAATTGAATCGGACCGTCGCTTGATCAGCGAGCGCATCATCCGAATCAAGCGACAGTTAGAGGGCGTTAAGCGGACCCGTGGCCTTCATCGCCAAGCGCGCCGCCGCGTGCCTTATCCAATTATAGCCCTGGTTGGTTATACTAATGCTGGAAAGTCGACTTTGTTTAATACACTCACAGCGGCAGAAAGCATCGCCCGCGACCAACTATTCGCTACTCTGGACCCGGCTATGCGGGGTACTGACCTTCCTTCTGGCCGATCGGCAATTCTATCGGATACGGTTGGCTTTATTTCCAATCTACCTCATGAACTGGTGGCGGCGTTCAAAGCCACTCTTGAGGAGGTTCTGGAAGCTGACGTCATCGTCCATGTTCGCGATTCTTCCCATCCAGATACCGACGCGCAGCGCCAGGACGTTCTCTCTGTTCTCTCCAGCCTGGGTGTCAATGACGCGGTGGGGCATAACGTCGTCGAAGTACTTAACAAGATTGACCAGCTTGACCCCGAGACGCGCGCATTTTCTGCCAAACGGGCAGCGCGCAATAACGAACAACCTATGGTCCTTGTTTCTGCCCTGACGGGGGAGGGATGTGATGGGCTTCTTGCTGTTCTCGATGCACACCTAACTAAAGGCTGGCAGGTGCTCGATATTACCGTCTCGTCCCAGGATGGACGCAAGCTTGCCTGGCTTTACAGCCACGGTGATGTCGTTGAACGCCAAGATTGTGATGAGGGCATCCGTCTCAAAGTTCGCCTCGACGATATCGACGTGGCTAGGCTTGCGATATTAAATACGCCGCAAGCTTCACCGACCTAAAAGCGCATCGTAGGCCAGTTTAGTGATCTCATATCCATTTTTCGCTAGCTGTTAGCGGCTGGCTAAAGCGCGTTAGGAAGGCAGGCGGGCGAAATCCACACCTGATTATGGCGGTGTCGTCCTGATACTGTTGATCAATGCCGTTGCCTGACGTTTGAACTCACCAAGCGGTACAAATGACGAATATCCTATCGCATACCGGTACTGTGTACATAGATGGTGGCGACGATATTGTGTGTCTGCTGCCAAAATATTCGAGAAGGTTGTTGATGAACAGTTCTCTTCTTGATGCAGGGCCAGCCAATGCCAAAATGCCGTGCAACAAGCTCGCTGTTAGCAATATTTCCTATGTCTCCTTATGAATTGGCATTTTCTAATTGACTGGTTTTGGGGCGATTCAGGTATCGGTGCAAGAGGCCATCGTGACAAGCTGGTATTGGTGGCGTACAAACGAATTCACATATTCGTAGGGCGATGTTATTGCTCATCGATGTAACCTTCACCGCCATTCGCCGGTCAGATAACCATTTCCTTATGTTGCCCGATCCTGACCAAGTCAGTCATATCATGCGCGAGGTGGCCCGCAAGGTCGTCATGCCGCGCTTTCAGGCTCTTGCGCGCCACGAGATTTTGGAAAAAGCGCCGGGCGACCTGGTGACTATTGCCGATTTGGAATCCGAAGTTCTTTTAGCTGAAGAGCTTACCGCATTAATGCCTGGAAGCACCGTAGTTGGGGAAGAGGGCTATGAGCGGGATAATGCGCAGCTAGCACGGCTTGAACGAGAGGCGCCAGTCTGGGTTCTCGATCCTGTCGACGGAACCCACAATTTTGCACATGGTAAGCCGTGCTTTGCGGTGATTGTCGCTCTCTGTCATGGCGGGCATACCTTGGCAGGCTGGATACTTGATCCGGTCAACGATATTATGGCATGGGCCGCCGTGGGGCAGGGTGCCTGGGTCGACGGCAAGAGGGTGCACGTGGCGCCGTATACGAACGTCGAATCGTGCGTTGGTTCGGCAAGTAATAGCATCCGTCGGCGGCTTGATGAATTGCGCGGCCAGCCTGGGATCTCCGTACCGAAACGACTGATCCGATATCGTTGTTCCGGACGCGAGTATATGGACTTGGCTGCCGGTAAATTACACTTCGCGCGTTATGCGGGGCAGCTAAAGCCCTGGGATCATGCGGCGGGGGTCTTGATGCACAGGGAGGCCGGTGGATATTCGCGCTTGGTTGATAGCGGTGCTGCTTATACGGCGACCTCGAAAATTCTCCGC
>CAUZNJ010000160.1:0-5100 GCA_963580965.1 Alphaproteobacteria bacterium
TTGAGAATTGATGGGCTCAGTAGGGAACGAATTGGAATGGGTGCCGATGTTGCTACCGGCTCCTTATGTGCATTGTTTGGCGCAGCTGGCAGCGGTTGCAATTTTGCGAGCCGTATCGGGTCGAGAAAGTGCATTGCGCAGGCCACAGCGATGCCAATGCCACCGGAAAAGATCAAAGCAGCATCGACACTGATCTGAGTTGCTATGAGCAGTATTATTGGCGGGGCGACCGCGCCGCCGAAGAAGCCAAAGAATGTGTGGCGTGAAAAAGCCCTCCCGATGCGAGATTCATCGATGACCTCGGACAGGATTGAATAGTCACAGGGATGGTAGACGGCATTAGCCAGCCCGGCCATGGCGGCGACGGCCAGCAGCCATGGATAGCTATGGATAAAGCCGAGTGAGCCCAAACTGAGGCTACCGATGACTAGTCCAATGATCAAAATGGGGCGGGCACCAAAACGGTCGGCAAGAAAGCCGACCGGCGCCTGGGTTAATCCCGTCACCACGTTGAAGACCGTTAATGCGAGGCCGAGTTCAATAAAGCCAATTTGTAGAGAATCGAGCAGAAATGGAAATAGGGGCGGCAGCACTAAGATATGGAAATGGCTAATGGCGTGGGCCCAACAGATGAGGGCAAGTGTCTTCGCTTCCGCCCCTTCAGGAAGCGCCACTTTTCTGCCCGAACTTGTGCCTGATGCCGTTGTTGTCATGCCTAATTCCAGAAGGACGGTCCGGCGTCAATTGCAAGGCCCAAGGCTGTCCATCCTTGTCGCCGGTCCTGAGGGTATTTGCAATCCCGCCAGCGCATTGCCCGCGTAGCCAAAATTGCATGACTACCCTAAGGTTGGCGCTTCGAATTAGTTTTGCTAGGGCACTTTACCGCCAAACGAAATCATTTTGTTGGCTCTGGACGCAGGGGGTGCCTGTTGGGTGTTAGCTCTGGTAGGGCTGGCTGGCTGCATCGACGATGCTTGCCTGGAGCGTCGTATATGAGAATCTCCTATATCATAAACCCGGGAAGAAACTGGCTTTGTCAGAATGCTTCCGTTTGGGGTTGGGACGCTCTAGGGATGGCGTTGTGCGTACTATATTGGTGGTGAATTTTGATAAACGATTTGAATCAGAAACGATGGGAGTAAACAGATGCGCGGACGCGAAGTCCTGCTCGAAAGTCTGAAGATTCACGGTGTTGAGGTCATCTTCGGCAATCCGGGAACGACCGAGAGCCCGCTGCTCGACGGCCTTATCGAATATCCGGACCTCCGCTATATCATGGCATTGCACGAAAGCGTCGTCGTCGCCGCGGCTAATTGTTATGCCCAGGCCAGCGGCAAAACGGCGGTGGTCAATCTGCATGCCGCGCCGGGATTGGGAAATGCGCTTGGCATGCTGTTCTGCGCCCATAAAGCTCGTTCGCCGATGGTCGTAACGGCCGGACAGCAGGATGTTCGAATGCGATTGCGTGAACCAATTTTGCAGCATGATCTGGTGGGCATGGCGGCGCCCGTTACCAAGTGGAGCGTGCAGATCGAGCGGGCTAGCGAGGTCGGCCCGATCCTACGGCGCGCCTTTAAGATAGCCCAGGAAGAACCGCGCGGGCCCGTTTTTATCGCTCTTCCCATCGATGTGATGGAGGCTGAAACTGATATAGCAGCGACGGTGGCGGGACCTATTTATGCAGCTACGGCGGCTGATCCGGTTGGTATTGCCGCTGCTGCCAAACTGGTGCTTGCCGCAAGCCATCCGGTCATCATTGCCGGCGATGACGCCGCCCTTGGCGATGCTAGCCCTTCGGTTGTTAATCTGGCTGAACGCACGGGGGCTGCAGTATGGGTTGAACCTTTGCGCAATCAAGCCTCGTTCCCAACCAGTCACGTCTTGGCCCAAGGCGGCTTGCCTCTTAATGCCGGGGACATGCGGCGTTTGCTAGCGGATGCCGACCTCATCATTCTGATTGGCGGACGAGCGCCGGAGGAACTGTGGTTTGAGGACGGGCCTTGCTTCCCCATTGGAGCCAAGGTCGTTCAGATTGAGGCGGCACCATCATGTGTGGCCTTCAGCTTTCCCGTTGATGTCGGCTTAGTCGGTGATATTGCTCGTACCGCTGTTGAACTGTCAGAGCGCATCGAAGCGACCGCTCTTGCGGCCTATACTGCGGCAGCCACTTCACGCTGTGATGCCTGGGCCGAGGCCCGTGCAGTGCGACAGGCGAAGCTGGAGGCCGATATCTGCACCCAACTGACGGAAGGTCACATGACATCGCTAGCTGCCCTGTCGGTGATCCGCCGCGCGTTGCCGCCGTGTACCGTGGTTGTCGAAGAATCTAGCACGACTCGCGCGGATGTGGTCCGCACCCTGCCGTTTGCGCCTGGCGATTATTTCAGCGGCCGTGGCGGTGGCATTGGCCAGGGGCTGCCTGGGGGGATTGGCGCTAAGCTGGCCTTTCCCGACCGGCCGGTCGTGGTTTTATCTGGTGATGGTTCAGGCATGTTTGGCATCCAGGCTTTGTGGACGGCAGCCCATCACGACCTCGATGTGGTATTTTTAATCTTCGCTAATCGTGAGTACCGGGTGCTTAAGCAGAATATCGACGAATACCGCAAGCGCTTCCGCGCGCCCACTGACCGGCCCTACCCGCATATGGATTTGTCGCAGCCAGACCTCGATTTTGTGAATCTGGCGCAAGGAATGGGGGTGGCGGCGTGTCGGGTCGAGGATGTGGATTCGCTGGGCGATACGTTGGCTCGAGCGTTCGCCGCCAAGTCGCCCTATCTGATTGAAATGATAGTTGCTTAGCGCCAGGGTAATTATTTATGGCGCATCTAGGTAGACCTCGATCCCGGCGCTAGCGATGACGGCGATATCACCGGCTTCGTCGTCGGGGACGTCGAGGCCGCCTTTGACGGCCTTTACGGAGACATCGCCAACGGGGAGTACCGCTTTGACGGCAGCCGTGTCTACCTGCTCGGGTTTCTGCACGCCGATGGTGACGTCGACCCGTACGGTATTTTTATCGACGTTCAGGCTGCCTAGCATGGTTAGTGAACTGTGGTGCAGAGCGTCTAGGACGGCACGGATGGCGGCCTTGGTATAGTCGGCGCCGTGCAGGTCGTTGCCGGTGCCCATTTCGAGAATAGCGCGTATCTGGGTCATGGTTTCATTCTCCTTACGGCAGGTCGAGGCGAACAACGGCGGCTGCGGCGGCCATCACTGTGATGCCGGAGCCGGCGGCATTGGGGAATTCCAGGCCGCCTTCGATGACCGTTATGGTGCCAGTACCATGCGGCAAGACGGCGGCAACCTCGGCCTTGTCGACCTGATCCGGTTTGGGCACGCCGATGAAGACCTCGACCTGCATCGAGTCGACGTTCTTGCCGAGGGCAGCGGCGACACTCAATGCGTTGTGCCAGAGGGCATCGCGCAGCGCCCGGACTGCTGCTTTGGTGTAGTCGCCGCCGCGGATGTCGGTTCCCATACCAATTTCCGTAACCATACGTTTTAGCGCCATGTGTGTTTTATCCCTAATTTTTGCGGGGGCCTATTATGGAGCCTAGTTGAGGATGCTATTTTAACCTAGGGATCAGCATTGGATTATGAAAAATGCCGGAACGAATCTCATGACGGGGTTAGTGTTCTGCCTTTGGTTCGGTAGCCTGAACAGATGGCCGGGCCTGAAAGGTGATGTGCCAGTCATTCAGCGCCGGGTGCAATGCGCGCCAGTTGTATTCAGGAAAGCGGAAATCCGAGTAGGCGTTGACAATGCCGATTGCGATATGACCGATGCCGAACGGCGTGTTGGCAAGGGTAGGCGCAATTTCATTAAGACGCGCAAAGGCGGCGTTGCGCTTGGCCTCGAAGGCCGCGTGATGCGGTAGCGACTGAAGAGTTTCCGACCGGGTGCGTTCATTGCGCCACAGGATCAATGCATCGGTCAGACCTTCAGCCAGGCCCATCCAGCTAAGGGCTTGAAAGCGCCTCGTAGATTCATGGGGGAATAGCGGTTCGCCGTCTCCCAGCCCGTCAAGATATTCAGCGATGACGCGGGAATCGAAGAGGGCGCTGCCGTCATCGATAAGCAAAGTAGGAATTTTGCTGAGCGGGTTAGTGCGCATGTATTCCTGGTTGGCTTTGTCCATGGCGACATGCGTAGGGATGATCTTAATTCGCTCGACGAGGCCGCGTTCGTGAGCCACGATCATCACCTTACGCACATAAGGGGAGCGGGGTGACCAGTGCAATTTCATGCGGGGGCTCCTAAGGCCGGGTGGCCGACTGATGATTGCTCTATAACCATGCCACGGCCAACTGGGCAACCGCCAGTCCTTCAGCTAGCGTGTAGAGTTATCGTTAGACAAGACATTTGCGCCCTCCGCTGGTATGACCGCTCACATCGGCTCGATATGGCCAGCTAGGCCGTGCCGTAGCCACAGATCAAATCGATGAGAGGAAAATTATGACCGAGTCAACGCGCCTCAACGGTGCCATTCGTGCCCTTGCCGATGATAAGCCCGCATTTGCCTGTTTCTCCGCGCCGTCAACCGGTGCTGCCCAGGCGCTTGCGACACAGGCTTACGACGCTGTTGTTTTCGAATTGGAGCACAATTACTACGACCCGGGTCTGTTGCGGGACTGCATGCAGTATATGCTGAACCGCCAGCAGATAGTCGAATCCGGAACGCTGTCGCCGGTCGTCGCGCCGTTTGTGCGGATTCCGCCGAATGGCGCTGAGATGAACCAGTTTATTGCCAAACAGGTGTTGGAGCTCGGCGTCTATGGTGTTGTCTGGCCGCATGTCTCGACCGTCGATGAGGCGCGTAACTGTGTCGCCTCTTGCCGTTATCCCCGGCCCGAGACTGCGCCTAATTATGAACCCGCCGGCCTGCGCGGCGATGCGCCGCGTAATGCGGCCCTGTACTGGGGCATTTCTCAGCAGGAGTACTATAAGAAGGCTGATGTCTGGCCGCTGGCGCCACAGGGCGAAGTTTTGTGCACCATCATGATCGAGGACCTTTTAGGCCTAAAGAACCTGCCGAAAATGCTGGAAGAGGTTCCCGGTATCGGCATGGTGCTAATTGGCGAGGGTGACTTGTCTCAAAG
>CAUZNJ010000161.1:0-5098 GCA_963580965.1 Alphaproteobacteria bacterium
ATGATTTCGACATCAGTTTCAGCGGCAACATTGCGCGCTAGATATTCGTCAGGGGTCATGATAACGCGGTCCACGTTAAAAGACTCAACGACTTTCTTGGCATTGCCCGAGGTACAGCAGATATCCGTTTCGGCCTTCACATCGGCGGAGGTATTAACGTAGGAAACAATCGGCACGCCAGGGTACTTCTTGCGCAATTCTCGCAGGTCGGCGCCAGTAATCGATTCCGCGAGGGAACAACCGGCCAGCGGGTCGGGAATCAACACCGTCTTTCCCGGGTTCAGCAACTTTGCCGTCTCTGCCATGAAATGAACGCCACAGACAACAATGACATCAGCATCCGTGTCCATCGCCTCACGCGCCAGTGCCAGCGAGTCACCGCGGATGTCAGCGACGCCATGGAAGATATCCGGCGTCATGTAGTTATGGGCGAGAATTACGGCATTGCGCTCCACCTTCAGACGCAACACTTCATCGATGTAGGGAGCAAGATAGGGCCAGTTATTTTCCGGGATGACGGACTTCATTCTCTCGAAGGCAGGTCGAGTCCGCTCCGCCACTTCGGCCGTATACCCTGGCTCGTCCGCTGCTGGATGAAACTGAAAATCCATGACTTCCCTCATAATACTCACTTAGAGTATATATGCGGCCCAAGAAAACGGCTCTAAGGCCATTACATTTAATGTAGGAATGAGGGTAAGTACCTGTCAAGTCTTTGTAACATCAGGAGTACAAGACAGGGATCACACTATTATCCAAAGACCGCCTCAACGTCCTCGTCCGACCACCGGTAGCCACTGGCGGAACCCCGTCCGTTCGGCCAGAATTTAGCGACGAAACCCGAACAGTTGAGCCGGCCGGCCGCCTGTATGTGTGTCAATTTTGCCAGTACTCTCAACCAAACCCTCACGCTCGACAAGACGGCGGAAATTTTGCTTGTGCAACCGCTTGCCCGACAGCGCCTCGATGAGGCGTTGCAGATTCAGCAAGGTAAATTCCGGCGGCATTAGCTCGAAAACAACGGGACGGTATTTTATCTTGCCGCGCAGACGGCTTATGCCCGTCGCCAGAATTCGACGATGATCTAGCGTCATGGAGCGCGAAACACCGACCGACTGATCAGCCGGCACGCCACCATGGCGGTAGGCCTCCGCCACGAGGCCCGCCTCATATAACAACTCGTAACGTTCAAGAACCAACTCTTCATTCCACTCAGTGCCCTCCAGGGCAAACGCACCGATCGCGCGTTCCCTGCGATCCCGCCCCGAGGAGCCGCTCGCTGCGCCGATCCAACGCAACAATCGAGGCTCAATATGATCGCGCAAAATCGACGGGCGTCCCCTACGCCAGTCCTCCCACGGAAAAAATTGATACCAGGGATGCCAACCACGACGATCAAGATCGTCGGTGCCGGGCCGGCGGGTCAGCACCAGATACCCAATGGAGATAACCCTGGGACCACCCTCAATCTCGCGCGGGTCGCGGCCCTGATCACCGAAGGTATATAGCTGTTCAACATAGCCGAGCTTGAGACCCGTTTGTGCTTCGACCCAAGAGCGCAGGCCGGCGTCAAGGGTACGATGACGCCACGGCTCAAAGGGCCCAAACGGCAAGGCCATGAGATCCCCTTCCCCCGCCGTGCCCGCCTTTCTAGAAACTATCAGGACACAGGGTTCGTCCTCAACGACGCTTACAATCACCGCATTGAGCCCGACAGACAAATCTCCTGCGTTCTTAGGGCTCAGGCTTTCCATGAATTCCTGCAAGTTTTCTTCATAGCAATCTTTACGTCCATCGTCCCACCCCAGGAACAAATTTCTTACGAATGTTAGCCGGAACGACGGAATTTTTGGAACGAATGAGGGGTCATCGGTGCCAGCAAGGCCACAGCACCGCCGCGCGCGATAACCTCACCTATATAGAGATCGCCGCGCGAATCACACCACAAGCCATGCGGCGCGATGAAGTTACCAGGCAACAGGGGGTTGTTGCTACCGAACCGAGCAGCAACCTGTCCGTCGGGATCACAGACGGTGACCCGCGAGATAGGGTCGTGACCCGCGGCCGGACATTCGTGAGTGTTCGCATGAAGATGCGTCTTCGCCCACTTTGACCATGCCAATTCGGCGATATGGATAAAGTCCTGATCATCGATGAAGATATCGGCCGGGCGGCTCAGCCAATCCCAAGACTTAATGAAACCTCCATTGGCCGTAAAAATCTGGACGCGGGAATTTTCCCGGTCAGCGACGTAAACACGGCCTCCACTATCAACGGCGATGGAGTGGGGAAGATTGAATTCCCCCGGCCCCTTACCCGGCTGACCCCAAGAGGTTAGATACGTGCCGTCAGCCGAAAAGCGATGCACCCGGGAATTTCCGTAGCCGTCGGCAATATACAGATCGCCGTTCGGTCCCTTAGCGACATTGGTCACCCGATTGAACGGCTTTCCACCGTACAAAACGGGGCTCTTGTTTAAGACGTAACCGGTATCAGCGGCAACACCAGGATCGCCGAGAATCATCTTCATGTTACCATCGGTATCAAAGATGCGAACGGTGTGATCGTGATCGTCGGCGAGATAAACCGTATCTTCCTTATCTATAAATATACCGTGCGGACTAGCGAAGATACCCTCGCCCCAGGCACTCAGGAACTTACCTTCCTTGTCGAAAACGATGACCGGATGATCGCCGCGGTTAAAAACATAGACGCGGTCCCGTGAGTCGACGGCAACGCCGACAACCTCAACGAAGGACCAGCCATCGGGCAACTGCTCCCAGCCTTGGATGACCTCAAATTCGAATTTATGTGGCCCGATGGGCATCTCGTTTCCCCTTGTTGGCTCGTTTTCCTGTTGCAGGTCAGCTTGAAGCCTTCTCGGCTTCCCGGCCTACCCCGATCGCTTGAATTTCTGAAAGGCATGGGGCGTCAACGGTGCAAAATGTGCGTTGGCGCCACCACGCTTAATAACCTCGCCGACATACAAGTCACCGTGAGAATCCGCCCACAAGCCGTGCGGGGTGCAAAAATTTCCTGGCAGGATAGGATTGGATCCTCCGATTAGCGCGGCAACCTGGCCATCGGGATCGCATATCGTCACCCGTGAAATAGGATCGTGGCCGCAGGGTGGGCGCTCCATGAAATTATAATGGATTTTCCACCCTGCCGGCTTCGACCAACCTGTCTCGGCTATATGGATTAGGTCCTGGTCATCGATGAAAATGTCAGCGGGACGGTTCAGCCATCCCCATTCCCCGACGTAAGCGCCGTTTTCGGTGAAGATCTGTACTCGGGAATTTTCTCGGTCGCAGACGTAGACTCGGCCCGAACTATCTACGGCAATACCGTGTGGCAAATTGAACTCGCCGGGGCCCGCACCCGGCCGCCCCCACGACGTCAGATGGGTACCATCGGAAGAGAACCGGTGGACACGGGCATTTCCATAGCCGTCAGCGACGTAGATATCGCCATTTTGGCCCTTTGCAACGTTTGTCACTCTATTAAAAGGCTTGCCCGCGTAAATAACCGGGCTAATGCCCTCCTGGTAGCCGGTATCCGCGGCAATACCAGGGTTACCCAGCAGCATCGTCATCCTGCCTTCGGTGTCATAGACGCGCACCGTATGATCGCCGTCATCGGCAAGGTAAATCATATCCTCACGGTCAATGAAGATACCGTGAGGGCTGGTAAACACACCCTCCCCCCAGGCATTGAGGAATTTTCCTTCCTTATCGAAGACGATGACCGGATGTTCACCACGGTTAAAGACGTAGACCCGGTCGCGCGAATCAACAGCAATGCCCGCGACCTCAACGAAAGACCAGTCTTCTGGCATCCGCTCCCAGCCTTGGATGACTTCATACTCAAACCGATGGGGACCGACCAGCATAGCGTTTTCCTTGCTCTTAGTTCTATGCGAGCCGAATCAGACCCCGTGAGGCCTAGGGAAGGCCATGGTAGCCGCCCGCCCTATTCAGCCAGCCCGCTTGAACTTCTGGAAAGCATGCAGGGGTAATGGCGCAAAATATTTAGCCGAGCCCGAGCGCTGGATCACCTGGCCGACGTAGAGAGATCCTTTGGAATCACAATAAATACCGTGCGGCGCAACGAAATTTCCAGGCAACACCGGTTGATTTCCTCCTACCACAGCCACTACTTTTCCGTCCGGATCGCAGACGGTGACGCGAGAAATCGGATCATGCCCACAAACCGGTGCATGCTTATTGTGGTAGTGTAGCGGTGTATTAGTAGGTTTCACCCAGCCGCTCTCAGAAATATGGATGAAGTCCTGATCGTCGATGAAAATATCAAGCGGTCGATTGACCCAAGCCCACTCGCGGATAAAGCTCCCATTCTCCGTGAATATTTGCACCCGTGAATTTTCTCGGTCAGCAACGTAAACCCGCCCAGAACTATCAACGCCAATAGCGTGCGGCAGGTTAAATTCACCCGGCCGCCCGCCCGGCTGACCCCAAGAAGTAATGTGCTTGCCATCGGCTGAAAACCGGTGGACGCGGGCATTGCCGTAGCCATCCGCAATATACAGGTCGCCGTTGCGGCCCTTGGCGACATTGGTCACCCGGTTAAATGGCTTGCCGCCAAACAGCACCGGCCTGACATTGTGAAGATAGCCTGTATCCGCCGCCACCCCAGCTTCGCCGATAGTTTGCTTAAGATTGCCGTCGGGATCAAACACGCGCACCGTGTGGTCGCCGTCATCAGAGAGGTAGATGTTATCATCGCGATCGATGAAGACCCCATGTGGAGAAGTAAAAACTCCCTCCCCCCAAGCATTAAGGAACTTGCCTTCCTTGTCGAAGACGATGATTGGGTGATCACCGCGGGTAAAAACATAAACCCTGTCCCTGGAGTCGACGCCGACGCCGGCGACTTCAAAATAGGACCAGCCTTCCGGTAATTGGCCCCAGCCTTCGATAACCTCGAACTCCAACTTGTGCGGCCCAATAGGCATACCTTCCCCCTATGAGTTTATTCGCGTTTTTGATCAATCGCTTAGAGCGACCGCTTAAATTTCTGTAGGGCGTGACCAGTCAACGGTGCGAAAGCAGCGTTTCCCCCCGAACGAACAATTACT
>CAUZNJ010000162.1:0-5078 GCA_963580965.1 Alphaproteobacteria bacterium
AGGACGGAAGAGGACTCAGCTAAGCGTTATTTTCAGAAACCGCCGTAATAATCAACACCTGATAATCCAGCTTGTTACAGCCATCAACTCCCGGCATATCGGCCCCGGGGGCCACTGGAAAGTCGCGTTTGTTTGCGCTGGCCGGAGAGCAATAGCCATTTGAGGTGGGTGTGTAGCGTCCGGAACGGCAGCGCAGGTGGGTGACATCATAGATAGAGGCCTCATTGTCCAGTTCCCATTGCTGTGAACCATCAGCGGCTTTTGCATGTACCGTCAGAATTGCCTGGACTTCGCGGTCGCCGGTCACGATGTAGCGGCCCGCAGGCATGGGAAAATCCGGTGCTTCCATAATCAGACCGTGCTCTTCGAGCCACCAGTCTTCGTTATCAAATTGCCACTGGTCAGGGGCAACCCCGCCGTTGTCCCGCAGTCGTGGATAGTCATCCAGATCAACACCCCGGGGACCGGGATCAAGGGGCCAAATGCCCCATTCATGGGCATTATTGCCAGAGCTCGACTTCGGATCACCCAGAGCGGCAATGTACTGTATCGGAATACGTTTGAACTGTTCGCGAGCTGCCTGGGCCATTACCGCTGGTGTCAGGCCTAGAGTTAGGGCAGCGGCAGATCCTGCAAGCAGTAAGTCGCGGCGGCTATGACTTTTATTGAATGAAGCGTCAGATTCAGGATGTGAAATTTTGCTCATGATGCTCTCCATGTATCTGCTGAATATAACACTCTGGTTAGCAGGATTGTATTTTGTATAGGCGATAAATAGGGTTTGAGTAAAAACTTGGTATCTAGCTCCTATTAAGGAATCAAAATTTGCATGAGTCCCTTTCTTACTGCTATATAGTGGATAAGTAATATTGGCCCAGCCAATTCAAATTGATGTGTTTTTATCCCCACCCTATTTAGAGGTTCACATGCCCAGTTACCAGTTCACTCTTGATGGCCAGCAGCAAGTCGTAGAAGCCGACGCCGACATGCCACTTCTCTATGCCCTGCGCGGCGAGCTTGCCTTGAAAGGGCCCAAGTTCGGTTGCGGTCTGTCGCAGTGCGGTGCTTGCACCGTGATTATTAATGGCACCGCCATCCGTTCCTGCATTATTCCAATATCCGCCGTGAATGGCGCCAACCTTCGGACCCTTGATGGTCTGCCCACAACAGCCGGACCCCATCCGGTTCAGGCAGCTTTCATCGCTGAAGAAGCCGCTCAATGTGGTTACTGTACTAATGGCTGGATCATGACGCTGGTGGCAGGCCTTGAACGCGATCCCAATGTCAGTGACCAGGAGATTCGCAACATGCTCACCGGCCTCAAGTGCCGCTGCGGTTCTCACATGGCCATTTTGCGTGCCGCGCGGCGCGCCGCTAGTGCCATGGCGCAAGCTGCCACTGCGCCGAATGATGTAGTCCAGTTATTCGATCCGCAATCTGATGGTGTGGATTCAAATATAGAGAAGAACAGGGAGGTGCAAGCATGAACTCCCCATTCCAAAACATAAAAAGCAGTCGCCGTGATCTTCTCAAGGGCAGCGCTAGTCTTGTCTTTGCTTTAGGCAGCGGCGGTCTCAGTATTCTGACCATTGAACAAGCCGTGGCCCAGAGCCTGGCCGAAGCGCCGCGAGCCATTGGTCCGGAAAACCTCGACACCTGGCTGTCATTCGATGCTGAGGGCATGGTCACTACCTATTTTGGCAAGATGGACATGGGCCAGGGCGTCGACACGGTCATTGCCCAGATTGTGGCAGAAGAATTGGACATCAATGTAGGCCGCGTGAGCGTGGTCATGGGCGATACGCATCGCACACCTGACCAGGGTGGTGCCAGTGGTTCGAGCGCCTGTCGCCAGGGCGCTATTCCCTTGCGCAATGCTGCCGCTGAGGCGCGCCGGGTTCTCGTGACTCGCGCTGCCGATGTGCTGGGTGTTCCCGTGGAGCAGTGTCAGGTTGAGGACGGCACGGTTTCAGTAACAGGCGTTAATGACCGCTCGGTTACCTATACCACATTAATCGCCGATGGCTTTGACACGGATCTGGACTGGAACGGTAATTACGGCAATGGCCTCAATGTTAGCGGCCAGGCCACGCCCAAGACGGTGGATCAGTATCAGGTGGTCGGTACCGGTGTAGCCCGCAAGGACATTCCCGGCAAGATACTGGCCACCACTGAATTCTGTCATCACGTCAGCCTGCCCGGCATGTTGCACGGGCGCTGCATCAGACCGCCTGTCGCCAATGCCGTGCCGGTAAGTGTTGATGAAAACTCCATCGCCACCTGGCCCGATGCCCGGGTATTCCGCGAAGGCGATTTTATCGCCGTGGTGGCCGACACTGAATGGCATGCCATCAAGGCATCCCAGGCATTGAGGGTCACCTGGAGCAATACCACACTGCCTTTCCCGCCCCAGGAAGAACTGTTCGATTATCTACGCAATGCACCGGCCGCCAGTGATAGTTCAACAGGCGGGTTTCGCGGCACGCCTTACGAAACCGCGCCGGCGCTGGCCGCCATCAGCGCCGCGGCACGTCAGGTAGAGGCCGAGTACGAAGTACCTTTTCAGTCCCACGCGCGCATGGCGCCATCCATGGGCTTGGCTGACGTACGCGAGAATGAGGCACTGATTTATTCCGATACTCAGAAATCCCATAACTCCCGCAACGGCCTTGCCAAACTGCTGGGCATGGAACCCGAACAAGTGCGAGTAATCTGGAAACCGGGTCCTGGTTCTTATGGCCGCAGTGATGCGGATGAGGCGGCTTTTGAAGCGGCGCTGCTTTCCAAAATCACCGGGCGACCCGTGCGGGTGCAGTGGATGCGCCAAGAGGGCCACGCCTGGGATCCCAAAGCCCCGGCCTGTGTCATCCAGTGCAAAGCCGGACTTGATAGCGCCAACAACATAGCGGGCTGGTATTTCAAAACCCGTGGCTTCTCTGGCTGGGATGTCTATTTCAATGCCAACGATCCACAGGACACTTTGGTAGGTCAGCTCACCGGTTATGACAAGGCCGACAGACACAACTTCGGTGTACCCGGCGAATCCTATCGCTTCGCCGATTCGGTAGCTTTTTGGGAAACCGTACCCGCGCTGCTCGATCGCGCATCCCCGCTGCGCACCTCGCACATGCGCGCACCCCAGGAACCCCAGTTACATTTTGCCCATGAAAGTTTCATCGATGAGGTGGCAACCGCCGCTGATCTTGATCCCATCGAACTGCGCCTGAGTCACTTGCAAGATGAGCGCGAGATCGCCGTACTCGAAGCCGTCGCCAGACTCAGTAACTGGGACACCCGACCCTCAACGACCAGCCGCGGCGAAGGCAACATCTTGCGCGGCCGCGGCGTCTCCATGGCCACCAGCTTCGGCGGTTTCGTCGCTACGGTCTGTGAAGTGGAAGTAGATACCAGTACAGGACGAGTCTGGCCGCGACGTTTTTATGTAGCCCATGATTGCGGCCTCATCCTCAACCCCCGCAGTTTGCGCACCACCATCGAAGGCAACATCGTGCAAGGCACCAGCCGCACGCTGTGTGAAGAAGTAAACTTCGATGAAGCCATGGTCCGCAGCGAAGACTGGCTAAGCTATCCCATCCTGGATGTAATGGAAGTACCGGAAAGCATCGAGATAGACATGATCAATCGCCCCGACCTGCCACCAGGCGGCGCTGGCGAACCTTCCTTAGTCTCCGTACCGGGGGCCATTGCCAATGCGGTATTTGATGCGACGGGGGTGCGGATAAGGCGATTGCCACTAGCACCAGAGCGGGTTAAGGCTGCACTGACTATTTAGGGGTAGAGTAACTTTAGTAAGTTTGGGGTCAGAGCCACTTGATTTATTTATATCCATAAAATATTAATAGAAGAACAAAAGAGTTGGAGGGGAGCTATGAAAGCAGGAAAAGCCATTCGGACATTAATCCATGGTCTTGGTATTAGTCTACTGACATCATTGCTGTTTTCATCTATGGCCAATGGCCAACCTCGCGGTGGCCCTCCACTACCTGAAACCGTACAACCCCCACAGCGTTTCGCCACCTCAACCGAACATTATGAATTTCTCTACAACCTCTATGACGGTGGCACCACCCATACCTATGAAAGCGTCCCGAAATGGGAAGGACTATGGTCAGCCGGAGGTAACAACAGCGGCAATACGCTATTTCTGGAATCCACCGACGGCGGTAATGTCGGTCCCTTTGGCCAAGGCGAAAACGTCGTCATTAAAACAGGCGTCCTCACTCCCGAATACGAAGCCGCCTTCAAGTACCGTCGGGATTTAGGCGTCGATTACGATCGCCTCACCTCCTGCGAGCCCGCCGGCATGCCGCGCTGGCTGCTCGAGCCTTATGTGCGTGAATTTGTGAATACTCCCACCCAGTTGTATTGGACCAATGACCTTGGCAACGATACCCGCCGCATCTATATCAATCAGGAACACCAGAACATCGACGGCACTCACTACGCTGCCGGTGACAGCGTCGGCTTCTGGGTGGAGGACATGCTGATCGTGCATACAGTAGATATCTACCCGGGCGATTATTTTCGCGGCACACCGCCCACCAGCAATCAGTTTGAAACAGTAGAAGTCTTTCGCATGGAAAACATGGCCAACGGCGCTTACCGGCTGGTCAACAATGTCACTTTCTATGATGACTTAAGCCTGGCGGAACCCATCACCGTGGTTTACACCTTCCGGCCACGCCCCGAACTGGAAGCAGCCGGCTTTCGCCTTCGCCACTGGGAATGTTCCTCCAATGACAATACCTATCTCACCTTTGATGAGCAGGGCAGGCCATCCACCCAGTACCGCTTGCCGGGCGAAGACGGCTTTGTAGATCCACGCGGCAATGACCGCATGCGCAATCCGGATCTGCCGCCTGATCTTGTTGGTCAATCCAAAAACCCGATATTCAATGACGCGGTTCAATAAAAATAATTCCGGAAAGAGAGAGAATAAAACAATGAAAATAACAAAAGCAGTTCCGGTATTCATGGCGCTTTTATCGCTTGGCATTGTTGAAACTGCCAGTGCCCACCACAGCTTTGCCATGTTCGACAGGTCCCGTGAAGAAGTG
>CAUZNJ010000163.1:0-5067 GCA_963580965.1 Alphaproteobacteria bacterium
TCAGCAAAAGCGAAGCCGCAAAATTAGGGATCAGTGGCGAAAGCGAATTAGTGATTACGATGCGGCAATAGAAAAAGCCCAAGACCTCGCAGGTAGCCTACATGGCCTTAGTTATCAAGTTCGAGAATCTGGGCTGACCGCCACCAATGCTATTGCCAACAAAAACTGGCCGCATCGCCTGGGCCGTCCACGCATGACAATACCCGGTGCCGCAGTGGACGACCAATCAAACGATAAAAAATTACCGGCCAGGTTTTTGCCTGGCCGGTAAAGCATTCTTCGTGCTTGGACGCTCCAGCTTAGTTGAACGTGATATCAGACAGCTGTAGCTCCGTATTTGTCATGACAGTCGGTGTGTAGTTGACCCTTTCCCCCACACGTGAATAGCCGACCATGTGGGCGTTCCAGACGTGCGCGACCAAGTCTTCGTGCACCCGCCGCTGGATTTCTTGCCAGGTCTTGGTCCGCTCATCCCCCGACATAACCGACGCTTTTGCGATGAGCTTATCGATCGTTTCGTCGCAAACGAAGCTTTGCACGCCGTCACAATGGACCTTGTTGTACATGGAGAAAACAGCGTCACCGAGGTTGTTGTCGTGTTGTGAACCGATGATGATCGGCGGGCGTTGCTTCTTATTTGGCTTTCCGGATTTGTCCCATTTATTGTTGTATTCATTGTAAACGGACACTTCCACCATCTTTAGCTTCACGTTGAAACCGACAGCGGTCCACATTTGAAGAACGGCCTCGCTGAACTCTTCGACGCCGGGATAATTGCCGCTGCGACCGAGGAACAGAATCTCGTCATCAACCGGCACACCGTCTGCCCGTGCTTCGGCCAGAAGAGCGCGAGCCTTTTCCTGATCATAGGGGAAGGCCTTAAGGTTCGCGTTGTGACCACTAACGGCCGGGCCGATGAGCTGAGTCGCCTCACTGACATCTTTGGACAGGACAGTGCCGTGCAGACCGGCGAAATCGTAGGCGTGGTACAAGGCTTTACGCACGCGTATGTCATTCAACGGCGGGCGGTGCATCTCTATGCGAAGATAGGTGGTTTCCGAGTTCGGGTAACTGTAATCGGTATCAGGGTTGGTCGCATCCTGGATGCCTATGCTCGATGCGATATCAGCCTCTCCGACTTCAACCATAGCGGCACGTACTGTCGACTCACTGCGCCAGACATATTTAGCACCCTCAACTTCGGGCTTTTCCCCCCAATAGTTCTCGTTGCGGCTCAACGTGACACTTATACCCGCCTTATAATTGTCAAGTTTGTACGGGCCAGTCCCAACCGGGTCCAGGACCAACTTCGACATATCGGTATTCGGCGACACCAACCCGATTAGGCCCATGCGTGTCGGCAGAATCGGCACCGACCTGTTTCCAATGATATCTAGCGTATACTTGTCGACCGGCTTACCTGTAATCCGCAATTCACCAAACGTCTTGGTACGGCTTTCACAGGGTAAATCCGTATCGATCGTCCGCGAGATGCCCCACGATGCCGTCTCGGAGTTGAACGGAACTCCATCGTGGAATGTTACCCCTTCGCGCAACTTAAATCGCCAGGTTGTTTCATTGATCTTCTCCCAAGAGGTCGCCAACCGCGGCGTCAGGGAACCATCGTCAGGGTCAATTTCGACAAGCGTTTCGACTATATTATTGCGCACAACACTGCCAACAGAAGAACTGTTCATGTAACAGCCATCGAGGGTGGCGGGTTCTTCCGAGACAACGATGGTTACCCATTTGTCATTCATTTGGGCAACCGCAATTTGTGGCACCGCCAAGCTCACGACGGCAATTACTGCCGCCCTGGTTGCAAGTACTATTGATTGACTAGACATCAATTACTCCTCCTATTTTGGTACTATTAATTCCTCTTAGTTTAATTAAAATTTAGTCCACTAAAATAATACAAATATTAATTGATAGGAGTCCAATGATTATTTTTTTCAGAAATTTAAGCCAATTGGGTGACTATTTTTAACTACTCCCCATAACTTATGATTTAATTTACAATACTTAGTCAGCCTCATGCGGATAGCGGCCGCTGGGACTTCAAGATTCGTAAACCGCCCACCGGGGGCATGCCCGCAACCCACGTCACTGAAAGGAGAATTATTGCCGTGAATTCGTGCACAATCTATTGTGAGATTAAGTTTCAGATATATTAAACATCGTAATCGCGAATGCGTACCGTTGGGGAAGGGGCTGCATACGCGTTTCCCGATACGCGCCGCCCGTATGAGGAGACTGTTCATGACCACCAAAGACCAGGCCCTGGATCTCACCGAAGAGGTGTCCGCCCCTCGTCCAGCAACCTTCTTTTCAAACGCCAAAGTGTGGCGCCGGGCTGATCTATCGACGTCCGACTGGACCGTACCGGTGACTGCCGAGGTCCGCGCTGAGTTAGAGGCCGTGGTCGCCGATCTGCGCCGCCAGCCGATGCCGGTGAACCTGCTCGACCACGCCGAATTCGAGATGGACGCCAGCCGCGCCATGATGACCGAGGTGACCGCCAAGGTGCGGGACGGGATCGGCTTCGCGCAGATCGACCGTCTACCCCTGGATAACTGGGAGGTAGAGGAGACGCGTGCCGTCTATTGGCTACTAATAAGCATGCTATCGCGCCCCGTCGCCCAGGAATCCTGGGGCACGATATTTCGGGACATTGTCGAACACGGCAATGACGGCGCCGACTACGAGATCACACCGGCGGGCAAACCCTTGTTCTATCACACCGATAACTCGGCCAGCCGGCTTGTCAACGACTATACCTCGCTGATGTGCATCCACGGTGCGGCAGAAGGCGGGGCCAGCGAATACGCCACCCTCTACAACCTTTACAATGCCATGGCCGACGAAGCACCGGAGCTACTCGACCGCTTGTTCGAGCCCTTCTACCACCATCGCCAGGGCATCGAGCCGAAGGGCGATCCCGCCGTCTCCTGGGCTCCGGCACTGGCCTTCGACGGAGAAAAACTGGAAAGCCGCTTCTCACCCAACAAGATCACCAGCGGTTATAAATTGGCCGGCGTTGACATGGACAACGCCGGCCGCGCTGCCCTGGATACGGCCTGCGATCTGATCCAGAAAAAGGAACTGTCGGCAATATTCATGATGGAACGTGGCCAGATCCAGGTCATCAACAACCGGGAAGGTCTGCACCAGCGCGCCGAATTCAAGGATGGCGCGGCAACGGAGCAGAAACGCCACCTGATGCGCCTATGGCTGCGCGGCCGCGGGCGCCGGCAGTTCGACGGCTGACACGCCGTGACCTTGAGATCCCTTGCTCTTTGGTGCGGAGCGGGGCTCATGTCAGGTCAGTTCAATAACGTCAGACGCCACATTTCGCGCGTATATTTTTCGTAGTCGTAGCCAGTGGCGGCGTGGATTGTGCAACGGTTATCCCAGATCAAAATATCGCCCGGCTGCCAGGCCCATTTCACCGTGTACTCCGGCCCCGTGATCGAGGGCAAAAGGCCCCGAAGAATCTGGACGCTCTCGTGCTCCTCACCTTCCAGGTCGCAGATGTCCAACGCCTAGCCGACCAAGCCTTCCTGAACGAGAAGCTCGGTGATCATCACCGCGTTGCCGTAAGTGCCGCGGCCATGGTTGTGGCCCACAGCAACGATACCGACGCCGTTTTCGAAGGCATCGGCCGGGCGGACGCGGCCGATACTGACTGCCATCTGATTGCCTGCGTCTCTATCGAGACGCGGCTGAGGCCGATCGGCTTCCGAACGATAAACCAGTGGCCGATCCAGCGCCTGGGGCAGGGATAGCTCCTGCGCTCTGCCGCTGTAGCCCTCGATCAGTTCCTTCACATGGTCGAGATCGGGCTTCTTTTCCAATCCGAGGGTGATCGACGCGGTGTGACCGTCGCTCACCGGAACACGCGTTGCGGTGAAGGAGTATGGCTTCGGGTCCGGAATGATCTGGCCATCCTTGATGCTGCCAAAGATCTTCGGTATCTCGGTATGCAGCTTATCTTCTTCCATATTGATGAGGGTCAGAACGTTGTCGAGAATCGCCAACGAGGCGACCCCGGTCTTGCCCGCGCCCGACAGCGCCTGAAGCGTCGTGCCGACGCAGGCATTGAAGCCATAGGCATCCATGAAAGGCTTCATGGCCAAGGCGATGATGACCGCCGTGCAAACCGGTGCCGAGACGATAAAGCCACGGTTAAAGCCACGGGCCTTCTGCTGGGCGGGAATGGTGGCGAGATGGTCGGCGTTGATTTCCGGGACGATCAGCGGCACATCCGGGTCGAGCCGATTGCCAACCGACTCGCTGACGACGGCAATACCGGCGGCGGCGACGATGGGATCAAGCTCTCGCGCTTTCGGTCCGGCGAGTGTCGAGAGGACGACGTCGAGACCGGCGTTCTTCAGAACCGCCGTATCGGCGGCCAGGAACGTCTCGTTGGCGTATTTCTCGGGCAGGGGCTCTTCCGCCTGCCAGCGGTCCGCCAGCACCTCGCCGAGGGTTTTACCGACGTCGGCTGGGTCGTCGGCGATAAAGCCCGCCAACTCGAAGAACGGGTGGTTCTGATAAATTAGAAGCGCTCTTTGGCCGATATAGGCGGTCGAAATCCGCCCGGCAATGCCCAGCAATCCTATTCTCGTCATATCCGTTTCCTCCAGATGCTGCAGCCGACTTCGCGGTCGACTTCGTTGCGAAATAGCCGGGGGCTTTCTTAGCCCAAAATTTGAATCCCGCCAAACGGTGCCCGTGGGCAATACGCTACCACGTCGTGCCTAGGTTCGCCGCGGGTGGTCCGTTAATAACCCAAAGCGGACTTCGTGTCGGGGTATGATTACGCTCGTTCATACCTGCGGCGGCGCTGCTTCACCTGGCACCCGGTGAGTTGTTCGTCGATGAACTCCGATCGCTTCATTGTCCGTCTTCATCTGTCGACAGACTCCGCCCATTCCTGGAGGAAATCGCGGGGCTCATGTCAGGTCAGTTCAATAACGTCAGACGCCACATTTCGCGCGTATATTTTTCGTAGTCGTAGCCAGTGGCGGCGTGGATTGTGCAACGGTTATCCCAGATCAAAAT
>CAUZNJ010000164.1:0-5066 GCA_963580965.1 Alphaproteobacteria bacterium
AAATTTGCCGATGCCGTTGAAAGGGCCGTGGAAACCCACCTTACAACCCTGCCGCGCGCCGCCATTGCTGCTGCAAGTTGGCGTGATCACGGCGCGGTTTTTATTTTATCCAACATCGACGACGCCGTACCACTCATTGATCGCATTGCTCCCGAACACCTTGAACTCGCGGTCGCTGACCCGGACACGCTTGCTGCCAAAGTCCGCAACGCCGGCGCAATTTTCCTCGGACGCTATGCCCCAGAAGCTATCGGTGATTATCTGGCCGGTCCCAACCACGTGCTACCGACGTCGCGCAGCGCGCGCTTCTCGTCTGGACTAGGTGTGCTCGATTTTCTCAAGCGCACGTCCCTAATTGGCTGCGATGCAGCAGCTCTGGAAAGAGTCGGACCCGCGGCAATGACATTAGCCAAAGCTGAGGGCCTAGAAGCCCACGCGCTCTCTATTTCTATCCGAAGGAACCGCTGGTCCAATTAGGCATGAAATAGCAACCCGCCCCGAGGCAACTATGCCGGGCAGTGCCCTAAAACCTTAGACAACCTGTAAGATAAATCTTTCGAACTGGATATCACCCTATCGCCAGAGGCTCGGCACAGTGCGGACTGACTAGATCTGGGTCATGGCTGCAGGAATCGAATTTTGGAACACGTTCGCCGAAGGACCGCGTGAAGCCTAGCTCAACGCTAATCGATAATTCGCGATCAACTCATAGAACGTGTAAATTTATAATTTTACGCTGATCAGCCCAACGAAGCCTGGTCCGGCATAAATATTGCTGATCGCCGGCTACGAGATTACCGCACAGGTGAATTAACTTGACCCTGGCGTTTCGCAGACTAACTTTCGGGCACCCGCACAACAATTGATGAGTGTTTTATGGCGAAGGAAGAAATGCTGGAATTCCAGGGCACGATTATGGAACTGCTGCCCAATGCTATGTTTCGAGTCATACTTGACAATGAGCACCAGGTCCTAGCCCATACTGCAGGAAAAATGCGCAAGCACCGCATCCGTGTGCTTGCCGGTGACCGCGTCAGTGTCGAGATGACCCCCTACGATCTTTCCAAGGGCCGCATTACCTTCCGCTACAAGTGACGTCGACAGGCCGACGCGTGGCATATTTAATCCTTGCGTCCGCTTCTCCTCGCCGTCTCGACCTGATGCGGCAGATTGGCGTCGAACCAGACGCCATAATCCCCGCCAACATTGACGAAACACCAGGTCAACGCGAACTGCCCGTCCCCTACGCAGCGCGCCTTGCTGAATCAAAGGCGCGAGCCGTAGCGGCCCTACGTCCCGATTCCTTTGTACTGGGCGCAGATACCGTCGTTGCCTGTGGCCGCCGTATCCTGCCCAAAGCTGAAGATGTGGATACGGCTCGGGCCTGCCTGGAGCGGCTTTCAGGGAAACGACACCGGGTGATCAGTGGGGTTTGCCTAATCAGGCCGGATGGCCACGGTGTCTTCCGCCGAGTGGTCACCCATGTCACATTCAAGCGTTTGGAAGTCGGCGAGATTGACAGTTATCTTGCCTCTGACGAATGGCGAAATAAGGCTGGTGGCTACGCTATTCAGGGACTTGCCGCCGTCTTCGTGCGTTGGCTTGGTGGCTCGTATTCCAATGTCGTCGGGCTGCCGCTTTTCGAGACAATGGCGCTGCTGCGCGGTGCGGGGTTCTCGCTTGGATCAATTCCGCGTGTAGCAGGAGACTGATATGTCCATCGATAGGATTTTCATCAGCACCGGTCCGGGCGAAACAAGGCTCGCCCTTTGCGATAGAAACTATTTAACTGAATTGATTATCGAACGAGACGGCGATGATCCACGGGTGGGTGACATCTACCTCGGCCGCGTTGACAAAGTAATGAGTGGACTTGGTGCTGCCTTTGTCGAAATCGGCGCTCAGCGCTCAGGCTTCCTCCCCCTGCCCGCTGATAATGACGATTTTCCACGGCCGAAAGAAGGTGACGCGGTCCTCGTCCAGGTCGTCCAGGAGCCTTCCGAAGGTAAGGGCGCAAAGTTAACCTCGCAGCCGGCACTTGCCGGACGCTTCCTTGTCTATACGCCAGGAAACGCAGAGATTCGCATTTCCCGTCGCATTGACGATAAGGACGAGCGTCGCCGCCTTGAGGAAATGATGGAGGAGCTCTGCGACGACGACGAAGGCGTAATTCTTCGCACCTCTGCCGCCGGTATCGCCGAAAGCACATTGGAAGGCGACCTTAATCGGTTGAGCCACCTTTGGGAGGGGATCGAGGATGCCGAAGAGCGCGCCCGGACACCGTCGCGCCTCTATCGCGAACCCCCAGCCGCCGTTCGCGTTCTGCGCGATGAGGCAGACAGTAACCTTTCAGCTATAGTCGTCGACGATGCTAAGACATTGCGTACCATGGCAGAATTCTGCGCCGCCGCCGCCCCAGAATTCACTAAACTCCTCTCCCTGCATGATGGCCCTGACGACCTGTTCGAGACCGAAGGCATCGAGGCGGAAATAGACACAGCTCTATCCTTTCGAGTGACGCTGCCATCTGGTGGCAACATTGTCGTCGAGGAAACAGCGGCGCTGACCGCTATCGACGTCAATTCTGGCGGTCACAGGGAGGGTGGGCGCGAGCACACCACCCTCGCCGTCAACCTCGAAGCAGTGGCGGAGATCGCCCGTCAAATCCGCTTGCGCAACTCCGGCGGCCTGATCCTCTGCGATATGATTGGCATGAAGGATCGCGCCAATGGCTCCCGTTTACTGAGCGCCTTTGAGGATGCTGTCGCCATCGATAAAGTCTCCGTGCGCGTCGCCGGCTTTACCCGCATGGGTCTCGTCGAGCTGGTCCGTGACAGAAAACGCATACGGCTAAGCCAGCTCATGCTTGCCGCTCCCGGCGAGCCAGCGCGGGCTCCCGAGGCTGCTGCCTTCGCCGCTCTGCGCGCCGTATTGCGCGAAGCCCGTCACAACCCCGGCGCCAGTATAAGCATTGTCGCAGCACCGCCAGTTGCAGCCGCGCTTCGAGGAACCGCCGCTGCCGCCCTCAAAGCGGTGACCGAGCGGCTAGCCCGCCCTGTCGCTGTCCACCCTGACGTGGAACTCGGGCTAGATAGCTTCCGTATCAACGCCGATGGCTCCTGATGGCTAACCCACCGGAAATTGATGACGGCAAGGTCGTCAGCGTCACCGGCCGCCGCTGTCCCATTTGCCGTCGCCCCGCCATTGTCCGTTTTCGGCCGTTCTGTTCTGGCCGTTGCGCCGACATCGACCTTGGACGATGGCTCAAGGAAGAGTACCGAGTAGCAAGCGATGAAAAGCACGACGGAACTGACTTCGAGGAGCCATGAATCTCCCCCCCTTCCGCTCGCTGGGTGCTCTGGACAGCTTCCCTGAATTCCCCTATAAGCCCCGACTTGTCGGCCCTCGAGGGTCGGCTGGAGGCGGCTATTGCAGGCGCCCCAGCCCAGGTAGCTCAGTTGGTAGAGCACGCGACTGAAAATCGCGGTGTCGGTGGTTCGAATCCGCCCCTGGGCACCATTTTTTTAAATGAATTCTGGCGACACCGTCGTTTCACACCATCGAATTCGATGGAGCCAAGTGTGCGCACCTGTACGTCGCCATCGATCCCATGCACCAACACTTCACCACAACACCCCAGCCTTAGACCAACCACCTCGCCTAAGGCCAGGGCTATGCCAGGTGGAATGTCGTGCTTACGATAGAATACCTGGTTGAGGGCCTCGATATCGTCGAGCTGCCGAGCAATACGTTCAACTGCCTGATCATCACCGTATTGACCAAGCTTATGTTAGAGGCCCGCACTTTAAAGGTGCGATCCACTGCGCCTAGCAGGTTTTCATCGTCGGCTAGAATCACAACACTGGTTTATCTCGCAACAGCGCAATAACAGAGGTCGTATCCGCCTCAGCATGTCCATGAGCGATCATCATGCGGTGCAGTTCTGTTGAGATGGCCGTCATCGGCATTGGCGTGCCCGTCTCGCGGATCAGATCCATGAGCATATTGAGATCCTTCATCATCGTCCGGATATGCCCGGCGGGCGAAAAATCACCACTTACCATCTTCGGAATCGATTGGCGCAGCAGCAAGGAATCGGCGCGCCCGCCCTCGAAGGCTTCCGGCAAGCGCAGGGGATCAATGCCCGCATTCATAGCCAATTGCACCGCCTCAGCGACCACCGACTTGCAGCCGCCTACGATGACTTGGTTGATCATCTTAGTGGTTTGGCCGGAACCTGACGGCCCCATCAGAGTATAGCGCCCCGCCAAGTGATTGATGACAGGCTTGGAACGTTCAAAAACAACCTCATCGCCACCAGCCATCACCGCCAAGGTGCCACCTGCCGCCCCTGGTGGACCGCCAGAAACCGGGGCGTCGATCCAGTCAGCACCACAGTCCGAGTGCAGATTTTCGGCTATACGCCTGGTGACGCCCGCATCAATGGTTGACATATCGACGACAATTTTCTCATCACTGAGCCCCATGGCAAGACCATGGCCCCCATCGACCACGGCTTCCACAGCCGCCGTGTCAGAAACGCACAAGATGACGATATCACTGGCCCGCGCTACGTCAGCCGGATTAGCGGCGAGCGTAGCGCCTGCATCAACTGCTTCCTTCAGCTTGGCCGGAGTCCGCCCCCAGATTGTGACCGGCAATCCCGCCTTCAACAGGCGCATCACCATCGGCCCCCCCATCAGGCCAAGGCCGATATAGCCCACCTTGTTCAATCCATCAGCCATGGTTTCCTCACCTCCTTCGCCTCCAAGCAAACTATTTTGCCGGGCTACCGTCTTCCTAACAGGAGACATCTCCAAGCCCAGTAATTCTTATACGTGAAAAGGCGTCTGCAGTCCCGCAGATCGTTGTTAGCGGCAAATGCACCGTGTTAAACTACCTGTTCAAATCTCTCAGCCGTTGCCCCAAAAGGGTAGGGCGAAAAACCTCATTGGTCGTCAGGCCATGCCTGTCCAAGTGCTTATAATACCGTCGCGTGCAATCAAGCCGCTTACGGTGCTACCAAGATGGCTTACTAAGCTGGTATGCCTAACCCACCTGCCCCA
>CAUZNJ010000165.1:0-5064 GCA_963580965.1 Alphaproteobacteria bacterium
TCATAGAATTTGATTTCTAATAGGTGCAGCTCTCTATGTCATAGCTGAAACATTCTAGAAACATGGTTTAAGCTAGAACAAGCATTGCCCATATATTAGTAGCCTCGGTCCCAATCTATGACGTTCTCCAAAGGAAGGCCGAGCAACCAAGATTCGATGTTTCGGCAGAACACATCCATGAATTGCGAGCCACCAATCTCCAAATCAGTATGTCCTGAGATGTGTGGGGCAATAAGTACGCGCGGGTCCTGCCACAAGCGCGGATCGGGCGGGCTATTGAATTCACCCACATATACATCGAGCACAACGCCCCGCAGGCGATCTGCAGCCAGCGCGGATATGAGGGCCTCTTCGTCAATGATCTCTCCACGCGCCACATTGGCCAAAACGGTACCAGGCTTCATGGCGGCAAAAAGTTCAGGGCCAAATAGGCCATCGGTTTCCGGCGTCCATTGGCAGCAGATAGCGACGAAGTCCGAAATACTTAGCAAATCATGCAGTCCGTCAGGGTTGCGAATGTCGTCGAAGCCAGGCGGCAAATCACCAATAGCGCCGCGCCGAGTTCCAACGACGTGCATGCCTACTGCCGCGCACAGGCGCCCAACCTCGCGCCCAATACCACCGGTGCCCACGATGCAGGCTGTTTTACCGGTCATTTGTACCGGCTGATAAGCAGCTTTGTTGAAGAACTGATTAACACGATCCTCAGCGGCGCGGTGCAAGCCCCGGGCAAAATGATAGAAACCAGCGACCGCAAATTCGGCGATAGGAATGCTGGCTGCATAACCACGCGACGTGGTGACGACAACATCGCTATCCCAAAGGTCGCCAGCCTTTTGGTTGCTGGCGCCGGCGGGTCGCTGATGCACCCATTTAAGGCATGGCCCGCGAGCTCGCATGTCGATGGGAAACGGAAAACTTACCAGGGCGATATCAGCGGTGGCGATCAAGGCGTCACGATCAGCCGGCGTCCCCTGCCCCACTGCATCAGGCGCAATGTAAAGCTTAATGGTTTCCTGCGGCCAGGTATCGCGGACCTCGCCATCAAACCAGCCCCCGGCGTCAATAACATGGAGACGAGGATCGATAGCCTCTATACGCGCCCGCTGTGCCGGCGTGGTCCGCATGACACAAAGGACGTTAATGCTATCATTCATGATTGTGCATTTTGGCGGAGGGCCCTTTTACGCATTCACAGCAGTCGGCTGGAAAGAATCGGCCCGTTCATCCGGAGCCGTTTCTGCTAGCTCGCTGGCGTTTTCGCCAGCAATGCGAACGTGACGCAGCACACGCGGCTGAGAGGCGTCATAGGGGCAGGCGCGGTGCAGAATACAACGGTTATCCCACATCATGACATCTCCGGGCTGCCACTGGTGCTTGTAGGTACGTGGTGCCTGACAGGCAAAGCCTAGCAGTTCGTCCAAAAACGCTTGACCCTCGGTATCCTCCAAGCCACGAACACGAAAAGCATGGCGGCCAATGAACAGGGACTTTCGTCCAGTCACCGGATGCGTTTTGACCATCGGGCGCAGAGGGGTTCCCGCAGTGTGAAAACCGTAGCCTTCGCCTGTCTTAAGTACGAACCCTAACTTGGCCTGCGAGGCATATAACGAGTGATAGGCGGATAGCCCGGAAACGCGTTTTTGTGTTGCCGTATCCAGCTTGTCGTAGGCGTCGCGCATGTCGGCTAATTCCGTCTCCCCGCCGGTCGGAGGCACAATTTGCGCCGCCAGAATAGAGGCCTTGGCCGCCAACGGCATGTAAGAGCTGTCAGTATGCCACCCCTCATTACCACGCAGGGTCTGAAAGCGTTTTTCATCAGGCTGTAGTATCGTGCCGTCTGGCTTGACGTTGCTGACATCGGTGGCCTTTGAGGTGCGGTCGCGGACCCTTTCGATGCCGCCGAAACGTTCGCCGAAAGCAATTTGTTCTGACTGTGAGAGGTTCTGGCCGGGAAACACGAGCGCACCATACTCATGAAAGGCGTCCTCGACCGCCCGCCATTCGGCGGGTGCCATGGCAGCAAGGACAATATCCGTAATCCGTGCGCCGAAGCTGGCATCGAGTGGGGTAATGGTCGGCATGGCTTGATCCTTTCCTCAATGATTGCAAGGTGCACCGGATAGTACCTTAGATAGCAAGGTCTTTAGTATTATAGTCACGAATCCACCGGTCAAACGTCGCAGCGCTAAATTGAAATTCATCCTCGTGTTCAGCAAACGGCTCGTAACGGTATGGCGTCTCGTTAGGAGAGTGCTGGTGGCGGGCATCAATGGCTAAAGCGATTACTGCAGCGCGCTCGAATATTCTTCGTTCATCTAAGACGGCATTTGATTCCACGCTGAGTTTAGCTGTCTGACCCAATACCGAGGACCGGCGATGGAAGCCGAACGTTATTGATATCCGCAAGTCGGGGGAAGAATTTGCGAACGAGCCATGCAAAATCTGTCGGTTGGTCAAAGTAACGTCGCCAGCGTTGCAGAACATCGGAACTGCACCAGGCAGGCAATCGCTGCCGCCGTTCTTTTCGACTAGCGCTTTAATGTCTATTCTTCCCTTCTTGTGGGTGCCCGGCAAAACCCAAAGGCAATTACCCAACGTGCTAGGGTAAAGTTGGACCTGAAAGTTAAAGCCGTGAATACCCTCGTCCCAGTTCGGCGCGTTCCAGTGTGTGACCCCGTCTTGGTGCCAAGAAACCGAGGCACCCATGCCCGCCGGTTTTACGAAAATGACGTCGTTGAACGGCACAAAATCCTGACCATTTATAGTTTCGGCGATAGTAAGAAGATGCGGGTGGCCATAGAGTCGCAGCGCAGCTGGCATCGCCTGGCACATACCGCGCAACTGATACAGAGCGAACTCCGGTGCCTCAGCGTCGGGCACCGGCTCGGTCATCTTGGTAGGATGGCGCCCGCTATGGATATTGGTGCCACCGTAAGGATCACTTAGTGGCTTACAGAAGGTATAAGGCTCACGCGCGTAATCGCGGCCTAGAGCCGGCCGGCCCATAGTATCCACCTCAGCTCCAGGGCGCACCGGAGCACGCGCCATCATCTCCCGAACATCATCCTGGAGTTCAGCCAGCTCATCCGGCCCAGTCACCCCTTCGAAAACGTAAAAACCATGCTCCCAGTAAGCTGCCAGGATTTCCGGATGCAACTTACCTTCTGCATCAAATCGAATGGGGCCACGGTTGCCCAGCTGGCGAGCGCAGCGTTCACCCTCACGACGATAAGATTCCATGCCTGCGGCATGTTCTGCCCGAGTCGGCTCGAAAGAAGTCATTGCGAGATCGTCCATTAATTATCCTTTGGCCCAGGGTGGACTTCAGCTGATCACGTTCGCTGTATCGTCCAGCGAACGTGATCAAGGTTGATCCACAACTAGCTTAAGGCCCTCAGCTTACATCACTGAGGGCTTCCGCCTGATGTATCTCGGAGTCGGGCGCAACGTAGATTTTTTTAACCTTACCATCCGGCCCAACCAATACGGATAACCGCGTAGCTCTTTCCTGATCGGCGCTTTCCGCTGCGCCATAAGCCATGGCAACCGAACGATCTGCATCGCATAAGAGGTCCGTCGTCTGACCGGTTTCATTCGCCCAGTTCTTCAGGTCTTCGGACGAACTGAAGGTAATACCAATAACTACTGTATTTTTATCTTTAAATTGTTGGATTCTATCACGGAACCCATAGGCCTGCTTTGTTCAATTGTTGCCAAAGGCACGGGGATAAAACCAAATCAGAACGTTCTTTCCAGCCTGTTCGGCCAAGCATACGTTCTTTCCATCCTGATTAGGTAACGTGAAATCAGGGGCTTTGCTTCCAACTTCCAGAAAGTCCATTGATTACTCCTATTGTTTCGATAGTAAGTTCAACACACACATTCTTTTGTTCAGACCATCCCAAATCTTAGATCACCAAAAGAACGCGTATGTAGATTAAATTCTATGGGCCGCCGATAGCTGAGTCCATGGCCGCCGACATTCGTTAATATGATCGTGTCGAAATAAGAGCTGGTTTTTGATGCATGGGAAGCAGCTGTTTCGGCCGTCACATCTGAAGGGGCTAGCCGTCAAAGAATGGGCGGCCTTCATCCCGCAACCACATACGAACCAAGTGGCGCGTGGATTCCATGGTCTTACCGTTAAAATATGGTTCGCGGTGGTGCATACCTTCGCGGTTGTTAAAAACGAGCACCTGCCCGCGCTCGAGCATGTACTTGGCGGACAAATCTCGATCACGGATCACGGCATAGACGGATTCCAGTGCGTCGCGACCGAGGTTGTCGAGTTCCTTTCCGACTCGCGTATATCCGCTTGGAATTTTATTCGAGGAAATGCGGCTTAAAAGACGCTCACCATCATAACCGATAGCGGGCGCCCAGGAGACGTCAGGCTCCCCGGGAATCTGAATATCCTGGCGGTTATGATAGAAAGGTTGAAACAATCGATTGAGCTGCTCCGGAGCGTCCTCCATCATAGCGTTGACGAGTGAATAGAGGGTGCAATATTCGCTCATGCCACCCTCCTCCGCCTTGTAAAGGCACATCAAAGTGCTGAAGTTGGGCAGATTGCGGTTACCGCTATTATCTGTATGGAACGTCAAACGCTGTTCTGTCAGGCCATTGTTATAAATTCCACGATCACTGGGCGCCGTATCCATGATGTCGCGGAATATCTGGCCACTGCATTCCTGGGCAACTGGCTGAGAAACGCAACTCAAAACCAGCCATTGGACCGCCATTGCCTCGTCTATTGTCCATTCATCTAGCGGCAAACGGTCCACGACCGAGAAACCAATACCGTCATATGCGCGACGACGGGCCTCTTTCATCGCCACTCGCGTTGCCGACATTTCGAATTGTACGGTGCGCAACATATGGATGGGCAGGTTCTGTAGGCGCAAGTCTCTAACGATAGCATGAAGTTCTTTCAGTGACTCCTTGCCAAGGGAAACTATCCAATCGTCAGCACCGATATCGGTGCGTTTCCACACTTTTTCGTTAGTGAACGGCTTATCAGGGCGCGGCACCTGCTGGCCGACGCTAAGATCAAGCGCAATT
>CAUZNJ010000166.1:0-5058 GCA_963580965.1 Alphaproteobacteria bacterium
CGAGCTGGCGGATACAAAAGTCAAAAAATTCTTTGGGGTCCGCGTAATATAGGTCATTCTGACGATTTTTATCGTAGCTTGATAGCATATTGAAGGCTAACCCCTTGCTGGTCTTGGACCATAGTTGAGCGAGGTTGGCGGTAACAATTTTGAACCACTCCTCATCGTCGATATTGATACGCATGTTGAATGTGCCGGAAACGGTTGAATAGTCAGCTTCGCGCGTCGCTATCATGGATTTAATGAAGGTGGCGCGTGGATCGGGAATATGGCGCCTGGCAATATTCACCATTTCCTCACAGATATCATAGCCGACGTAGCGTCCGCCCTTCATGAACGGCCTATCTTGGATATGCTTGAACAGGGCTCCATAGCCGCATCCAAGATCGTTAAAAGTAATGCCTGTTCGGGTTAAGTCTTCGGGCTGCATGATGCCAAGCAGGATATCAAAGCGCATGCTCTGGCCGTCCTTGGTGCGCCAGAAAACGCCGTGAGGCTGTGTGCCGTATTCTTGAATGCGGTGGGAGAAGATTGCAGCAATGGGTGCGTAAGCCTGCGGGGCCCGTTTCAACGCATCGTTCATTCCGATTGTTTCTCTTGTTGTTTGCTGTTGCTGGCGGGCGTGGCCCATATAGGGCGGTGCGGCGTGATTTTTGTTTCTCCGGCGGTTAGCTCGATGGTTTTGCCATCGCCACGTTCCACTGCGTCGATCCGCAGAATGGCGAGGCCGTGCCCATCGCGTGAGGAGCGCATCTCACCGGCCTCGCGGCCCTCCATGAAAATGGCTGCACCTGGTAGCGGGGATGGTCCGTCGAATACCACGGGTAGCAGGCGACGCTTTACCAGGCCGCGGTGCTTGGTGCGGGCCGTCAACTCTTGGCCAAGATAGCAGCCCTTATCGAAATCGACGCCGTTGAGTTCCTCGAAGCCGCCTTCGAGCAGCACAGACTTTTCGATTATCATATCACGGCTGCCATCGGGCAGGCCAAGTCTGAGGCGCAAGCGGTCGTAGGTCTCGGGCTCTGCATTTTCTGCACCGTGTGCCTTAAGCACCTTGTCCAAGCCATCGCGGGCAATGATGACGCGAACGCCGGCAGCTGCGAGGCGCGGGTCGACGCAAGCGAGGCCGCCGGTAACAGTGGATGCAGCACCTTCAGTCTGTTGTAATACGAAAGCTTCGGTCACAACCGTGGGATCTCCAAAGACGGCGGCGACGCCAAGATCATCAGTGCGGTCCTCTATGTCTGCTCTGGACCGCAGCTTGTAAATACGGAGGCGCTTCATTAGGTCATCGCGCCGCGCGGCTTCGCAATCAATCAGAAAAGTTTCAGTGCTGTCGCCGGCATTGGTTGGTTTTTGGAAGATAAAAAAGTCGTGCAGGTACTTGCCCTGGGCGGTCAGGAACGCTGCCCATGTGGCGCGCTTGAGGTTGACCCGGTCCATGTCGTTGGAGATGAGTCCCTGTAAGAATTCGCGTGCATCCTCTCCAGAGACGGATAGGACGCCCCGGTCATCGAGCTGAGTGTATGAGAAGATACCCATTTTATTCCTGTTAATCAGTGACCGAGTATGCGGGATTTTTGGAAAGGGATATCAATTTCCAGTGCTTGGCGACAGGTAGAAAATACCGCCGTCTGCGGCAAGGGTGCAGCAATAATAGGTCATCAGGTTAGAATCTACGAAACCTTTCGTCGGAAATGATGACGTAGCGTCATGCGTGTCGGTGTCACCATCAAAGCTTAACTTCGAATGGTATAGAGTGTTTTATCAGTGTTGTGCGTTTGATTGCGGGCGAGCACAACGACTCCTCTTCTTGCATGGGGCATGGGGGAGCGCGTAATAAAGCGTATAATGATCTTAGCTGCGCACCACAGCCTAATTTTCGCCACCTTTATCCGAGGTGAGCGGCAATGAGGATTCTGTTCGTTACGGCGACCCGAGTTGGTGACGCCATCCTTTCTACAGGTTTGCTTGATAAGGTGTTGACCGACAACCCGGGAGCGCGGGTAACCATTGCTTGCGGCCCGGCGGCGGAGAGCCTATTTAGCGCCGTGCCGGGGCTAGAGCGTTTGATTGTGTTACACAAAATGGTGTTTTCATGGCATTGGCTTGGCTTATGGGCTGCCTGCGTCGGGCATCGCTGGGACGTTCTGGTCGATTTACGTAACGCGCCAGTTACTCGATTGTTGCGGGCTGAAAAGCGCCATCACTATCGCGCTAAGCGCTCGGCTCGGGGCCACCGTGTTGAACAGCTTTCGGCGGTTATGGGCTTGGAGGGAGCGCCACCTGCACCCCGCTTGTGGACCGATGCGGAGGTTGAAGCTGAGGCTACTGACCTGGTGCCTGGCGGCATACCAATACTGGCCGTCGGCCCGACAGCTAATTGGTTAGCAAAGACCTGGCCAGCGGATAGGTTTGCGGCTTTAATAGGCCGGTTGACCGGACCTGACGGCATTTTGCCTGGCGCACGGGTGGCTGTTTTCGGCCGCGATGATGAGCGACCTCAGGCATTGCCTGTACTCGATGCCATTCCGTTGCAGCGACGTATCGATTTGGTCGGGGCAGTCGACCTAGTTACCGCTTATGCCTGTCTAAAAAAGGCGGCCTTTTACGTTGGTAACGATTCCGGCTTGATGCACTTGGCTGCTGCTGCAGGCGTTCCGACCCTCGGCCTTTTTGGCCCGACGGAAAATGCCCATTACGCTCCCTGGGGAAGGCACTGTGCGGTGGTCCGAACCGAGAATTCTGTGGCGAATATCTTTCCTCCCAATTTTGATCACCGCCGCCCACCCAACTTGATGCTGGGGTTGGGCGTAGATAAGGCCGAGGAGGCTGCCCGCACGCTATGGGCAGATATAGTGGTGGCGGGGTCATGAGGGAGCTGGAATTATCCGTGCTGATCACGGTCCACGATGAGGAGAAGCGGCTTCCCAGGTGCCTTGCGGCGCTTACTTTTGCCGACGAAATCGTTGTTCTGCTCGATCGCTGTTCCGATCGGTCGAATGAGATCGCCGCCGCTGCTGGTGCTCACACGGTCGACGGCGCCTGGGAACGGGAGGGCGAACGGCGTAATGCTGGTATCGCCGCTTGTTCCGGGGTCTGGGTTCTTGAGGTCGACGCCGATGAGACCGTGCCGTTAGATTTGGCTGAAGAGGTGCGGAACACTATACAAACCAGCACATATGATTGGCATGAGGTGCTCGTTGATAATTATATTGGTGGCCGATTGGTACGCTGGGGGTGGGGCGCATCCTATGGTAAGGCAGCCTATCCGGGACTGTTCCGCCGGGGGGTAAAGACTTGGGGTCCACAACGTGTGCATCCGACTTTGGAGTGGCGCGGTCAAAAAGGGGAAAGGTTAACGGCACGCCTGCGCCATGATGTTGATCGCGATATTTCTGATATGGTCCACCGGCTTGACAGCTACGCATCGGCGCGTGCTCGCGATCTGCGCGAGGCGGGTGAGGTTGGAACATTGCCCAATAACGTGCGTCGCTTTTTTTCTCGGTTTTTTAAATGCTACGTAATGCGCAAAGGGTACCGGGAAGGTGGCTACGGCCTTCTTATCGCCCTATTCGCCGGGCTTTACCCGCTGCTCGCTCACCTTAAAGCACGCTACGAGAAAGATTAACGGCCCATGGCGCGGATCGTCCTTGCCGACGACGGCATTAACTTTGATGGCACAACGCCCGAACGTGGCCCCTTGGGCGGCGCCGAATCCTCTGTCATATCGCTACTGGAGGCGCTGGCTGCACGCGGCCACTTGGTCGAGGCGTGTAACATGTGCACAACTAGAATCGAGCACAGAAACGTGTGCTGGACACCTCTGTCACAGGGCATGCCAAGGTCGGCTGACTTATATATTGCGAACCGTGGAGATCGACTAATACCCCTGATGCCCGGCGCTAAACGGATAGCATTCTGGGTTCACAACCCGGCTAGCTATGTGATGAAGTGGCGGTATCTTCACAAGCTGTGGCGTGTAAAGCCGGCGGTCGTCTTCATTGGTGACTACCACGCAACAACTTATCCCGCTTGGGCGCCGGGCGGGGACCGTGTGGTCATCCCATATGGTATCCCTGAACTATTCCGCGTTGCCGAGCCGGCG
This sequence comes from Alphaproteobacteria bacterium, assembly GCA_963580965.1. GTDB lineage: Bacteria > Pseudomonadota > Alphaproteobacteria > Rhodospirillales > CAMCUA01 > CAMCUA01. The sequence goes on from CAUZNJ010000166.1 coordinate 4,109, forward strand.
TTCGAACCGCCGCCGCCGCGAGCCATCTTTACCTCAAATCCGCTACGGTCGCTGGATTGGCTATTGACGCTGTGGACAGAAAGCATCCGCCCGCGCGTGCCAGGGGCAGAACTGCATATCTTCTCAGGTCCTGCAACTTATGGCGCGGCAGGTGATGTCAAGGCTGGCGAGATGGAGCGTGTTCTGGGTCTTGCTCGATCCCTTGCTGATGCTGGCGTTGTGCTGCGCAAGCCCGTTTCTAAGGCACGACTTATCGAGGAGTTGCGCGCCTCTCGGACCATGCTTTATCGTGGAGATCTTAACGAAACTTTCTGTTTAGCAGTGGGCGAAGCGCAGGCAGTAGGGGTCCCGGCAGTAGTGCAGAATCTGGGGTCGGTCGTTGAGCGGGTACGTGACGGTGAAACCGGACGGGTGGTTTCTAATGATGGGGACTTTGCCGATGCCGCTGTCGCGATTCTGTCGGACGATGAAATCTGGCGGCGGTATCATGACAGGGCGCTGGCCATACAGCGGTCCTGGAGTTGGGATGATGCCGCGGCCCGGTTCGAGGATTTGATTCCCTGATGCGAGTTTTGCAAGTCATAGCAGGAGGAGATTACGGCGGTGCCGAGGCATTCTACTTGCGCCTGGTGCTGGCTCTGCACAGGGCGGGTTTGGAGCAGCGTGCGGTCATCCGCACCAATCAGCGTCGCGCGACCATCCTAAGGGAAGGCGGCATGGCGCCAATCCAACTGCGTTTCGGCGGGCCGCTTGACATCGCGTCACGGCTTGGCATGCGCAGAGCCATACGCGACTTTCGCCCTAATCTTGTGCTGACCTGGATGAACCGCGCCACTGATTTTTGCCCGCGTAGCCGCCAGTTCATTCATGTCGGGCGCATCGGCGGTTACTACGACGTCAAATACTACAAAAATTGCGATCACGTAATCGGTAATACAGAGGACATTGTC
>CAUZNJ010000167.1:0-5049 GCA_963580965.1 Alphaproteobacteria bacterium
ATTAACATATCGTCGGGCGTTCCAATTTCCGTGGTCATCGCTGCAACCAGACGGGATCGCAAATCAGCAAGGCCCACGCCCCACTGGCGGGGTGGCGTGCGCGCAGTCAGCAGAAGACAGCGGCCCATTTCCTTTGCCGTGTTATAAAGATGGAGCACTGACTCCTCTCCAACACCCCCCTTTAACACATTGTCAAAATCGTCGATGACAACCGCCGGAGCACTCGCCAGAAGATCAGGCGGCTCACGATCGTTTAATTCCGCCATGGTGAATTCGATGGCGCCGCAGTGGGCCATAAAGACCCGACTAAGGTGGGTTTTTCCGCTGCCTGGTGGGCCATGTAGGACAAGCGCAGGGGTTGGCCAGTCAGGCCAGCGGTCCAGCCACGCGACCGCGTCGGCGTTAGCCGGCGCGACAAGAAAGTCATCACCACCTAGCGAAGGCCGGTGCTCAAACTGCAGGGCGAGTTGTTTGGTCAAGTTCAATCTTTACAGCAACTCGGCTTTTTCGATCCAAGGAATAGGGTACTTTGGCGGTACTGGTTCACCCAGAAACGGACAAGAACACCAACGACTGCAGCGACTGGCAGAGAGATAAGTATGCCGGTAAATCCGAGGAGAAGTCCTCCCGCCATCAAGGCAAATAGAAGCCATACAGGATGAAGGCCGATAGAATCGCCAACCAACGTCGGCGTGAGAAACGAGCCTTCAATGATTTGACCTACACCAAAGACCCCGGCGACCAAAAGAACTGGCACGACCTCCGTGTACTGGGCAATGGCAACACCGACGCTGAGCAGCAACCCCACCGCGGCGCCAACATAGGGAATGAAAGAGATCAGCCCGGCAAACAAGCCGATAAGCAATCCAAACTTGAGGCCCAACAGGCCGAGCGCAACCGCGTAAAGAACGCTCAGAATTAGACACACCGACGACTGACCGCGCAAATAGCCGGCAATTGTCGTGTCCATCTCATCGGCGAGAAGACGCAAAGTCGGTGCGAAGTCACGCGGCAAAAGGCCGTCGACAAAAGCGGTCATCCGGTCCCAGTCGCGCAACAGGTAGAAGGCAACCAGCGGTGTAATGACGAGCAGGGAAATGATATCGAGCAACGCCTGTCCACCGCTCCATATGCCCGCCATAATGCGCGTGATCCAGCCAACTGCGCTATCGGCGTGATCACGTATTGCTGACTGAAGGTCCCCCGGTTCCGGTGACCCAAACTGTTCCCATAAAAGCTGTAGAAGCGGTTCCAGGTGCTTCCGCAGGCCGGCGACAATATCCGGCAGGGTCGCGATAAAGGCTGTCCCCTGAGCCTGCAAAATTGGCACGATGGAGAATAATGCCAACGTCGACACCGTGAAAAATGTCAGCAGGATTAGGCAGACGGCTACGGCGCGAGAACAGCCCCACCCTTCAATGCGATCGGCGACCGGGTCGAGAAGATAAGCGATCAACAAACCAATAACAAAGGGCAGTAGAATGCCCTGAAGCAGAAGCAGAATTCCGACAAAGACGACGAGACCGACGGTCCAAATGGCAATTTGACGGGTTCGGGTCATTCCCCCTCCTCAAACGTAGCGGCACGGCGAGCCCACTTCAACAGATAGGCAGCACCTGATGCAACAGTCGTGACGGCGACAACGTATACCAAAATAGGAGTAATCCAGGTCGTATCGAGTCCCAGCCCGTGCTGGCCGAGGACTTGCGCAACCAGGATAATCTGCGCCACAGTGTTAATCTTACTGACACGCAGCGGCTCCATGGCCAAATGTTGGGTCAGCGTGTGGTAAAGTAAGGCGCCGCATATGATCAAGGCATCACGGAACACAACCATGATGACCAGCCAGCTTTCCAGATAACCGCCACTGCCCAGACTGATAAAGACGCTGACCAGCAAAGCCTTGTCAGCAAGCGGGTCGAGATACTTGCCAAGCACCGTCTCGGCATCGAAGTGCTTGGCAATGTATCCGTCAACCGCGTCACTGAGCCCCGCAACGATAAATAACCAGAAAGCCGGCAGCAGACGGTCATCAAGAATTAACCAGACAGCAAAGGGCACGGAAAGCAACCGGCCAATGGTAATCGCATTGGGTAAGCTCACGGGCTAGCCCGAGACGCATTGGAATTTTGCGCAGCCGTCGCTGACGAGGGAAATAGGACGGATACCCCGTCCTGTTCTGCTAGTCGAAGGTCAGCCTGTTCCAGGGAAATGGTTAGTTGGTCGTAGTCGCCAAGATAGTGCAATACGACGCGCACCTCCGATAGAGAAAGAAGAACCAGTTCAACATCCTGGATAATTGCGACACGAGCCAAACGCTTGCGCACCCAGAGCCAATCGTCCAGGGACTCAACCGGCACCCTGACGACCAGAATGGCGCCCTGGCCGAACTCAATGCGGTTTTCACGCTTCCAGGCGCTTTGAATTTCCAATGATAAGCTTTCAGAAGCCCGCTTCAATAGAGCCGGCAGCGATTCGTCAAGTTCCGCGGCATAGCTCAGCACCAGCGTCTGGGCATCCAGAGAAGAACCGTAGCGGGTGACACTGATCCCGACACGCAACCCACCAACGGCCGATTCGCCATGCAAGCTAGAGATGGCCACCAAGGTGTCGCTCGCACCGTAGCGCGCGGCGGCGGCGGCGAGCCGCGGTAAATCACCAGCCGCAGCCTGTTCAGAACCCACCGTAGTAATGTCTGTAAGGTCGCCCCGCGGTAGTTCCAGAGGGACAAGCCCGTCGCTCGGCGGCAGGGACCGCCAAGCTTCGAGCCAGGGATTAAATTCACCCCAAAGATAGAGCGCGCCGGCACTACGGAAGATCGGCAATACCAGGACCGGTTTGCTCGGGGTCTCGGCAAACGCCACCCCACTATCCATCAGCAGGCGGCGGACCGCAGCAGGATGAAAACGGTAGGTCAAGGAGGCGAGATAACGGACCGGCGACGTCTTTTCATCGGAAACAGAGAAATTTCGGACGTACCGGACAGTTTCCTGGCGGTCGAAGACGGGCAGCCGCTCGCGATCCTTTTCGATTACCAAACGGTCAAGAAGCAGGTTGAATGCGGCGACCTCGCCCTCGGCCAGCGCCTCTTCCCGGGCTGTAGCAGCACTAACAGCCGTGACATCGACCGTTACCCCGGCAACTTCGTATGCAGAATCAACTTGGGCGAAGGAGGGCATTGAAGCGCCAGCCAAGGTCAACGCCAGGGCGATTACCATGAACTGAAGGATATAAGCCTGCTTATGGCGTCTGTGGTACATTGAAAAAAATTCCGAATGCACTATCTTCGGCTCCCTTGACCAAAGCCATTTTGCACCACTTCATGGTGCGGGAGAAAGCGATTAGCAGCCTCAGCTACAAGGACGCCGGAGTCGATATAGACGCCGGGGCGGCACTCGTCCAGGCCGTGAAGCCCCTCTCGCGCAGTACGGAGCGCCCAGGGGTGATGGGATCGCTTGGCGGTTTCGGCGCTCTCTTTGACCTCCGCGCAGCGGGTTATACCGATCCCATACTGGTTTCGGGTACGGACGGTGTTGGCACCAAGCTCGTCGTCGCCATCACCGCCGGCATTCACGACACCATTGGCATCGATCTGGTCGCCATGTGTGTGAACGACTTGATCACCCAGGGCGCCGCGCCACTTTTCTTCCTCGACTATTACGCCAGCGGCCGCCTGGATATCGCCACGGGCACGTCGATCTTAACAGGTATCGCTAACGGTTGCCGCCAGGCAGGATGCGCCTTGATCGGTGGCGAAACAGCAGAAATGCCCGGCATGTACCGAGATGGTGATTATGACCTTGCCGGCTTTGCTGTTGGCGCGGTCGAGCGCAACGCCATGATCACCGGCGATGCCTGCAGCGATGGCGACACCCTGCTCGGCATCGCCGCCTCCGGACCCCATTCGAACGGCTTCTCACTGATTAGGCGCATCGTCACCGATGCCGGATTGAACTATGCCGATCCAGCCCCTTTCAAAGATCACCAGAGCCTCGGCAAGGCCTTGCTGACCCCCACCCGTATTTACTCGCGCAGCTGCTTAGCCGCTGCACCGCATGGCATCAAGGCGATGGCCCATATCACCGGCGGTGGACTGTTCGAGAATGTGCCACGGGTTTTACCCAAGAGCCTGGCCGCCCGCCTCGATGGCGGCAGTTGGGAAGTACCTGCCGTATTTCGCTGGCTCGCGAAAGCCGGCGGAGTCACCCCAGAGGAAATGGCGCGAACCTTTAATTGTGGCGTTGGCATGGTCATTGCTGTGGCGCCCAATGCCGCCGAAGCCGTGGCGCATTCCCTGCGCGAGCACGGTGAGACCGTCTTTACTATTGGCCACCTGGAACAACGTAGCGATGGGCCGCCACTAACGATTGACGGCTGGGACGCGGCATGGGGCGGCTAAAGGTTGCAGTCCTAATTTCAGGGCGAGGATCAAATCTGCAAGCGCTAATCGACGCCTGCACGGACACGGCCTTTCCTGCCAAAATCGTCCTAGTAATATCTAACGTCGCCGATGCCCCTGGTCTGGTGCGGGCAAAAGCCGCCGGTATTGCCACATCCGTTATCCCGCATGGAAAATATCCCGACCGCAGCTCCTTCGACCGGGCAGTGACCGAGGCATTAGAAGGTGTCGGGACCGAACTGGTCTGCTTGGCCGGCTTCATGCGGCTGCTGACGGAAAGATTCTGCAACCACTGGCGGAACCAAATGATCAATGTCCATCCGTCGCTATTGCCGGCGTTCAAGGGACTTCAAACCCATGCAAGGGTATTAGAAGCAGGAGTGCGAATCAGCGGCTGTACCGTGCATTTCGTGCGTGCAGAAATGGATACGGGGCCAATCATCGTTCAAGCCGCCGTATCGGTCGGCGCCGATGACACGCCTGAAAGCCTCGCTGCCCGCGTGCTTGAACGTGAGCATGAGATTTACTCCCTGGCACTGCGCCTCATTGGCGAAGGACGGGTGACAGTAGATGGAGAACGTGCTTCGATCGACGGCGCCGGTGCGCTAATTAAAGCGCGTTAAAAGGCAACCGCGCCGAGATGTCTATCG
>CAUZNJ010000168.1:0-5043 GCA_963580965.1 Alphaproteobacteria bacterium
GTAATCGCCGCAGTCAAAGTTGTCTTGCCGTGGTCAACATGGCCAATCGTGCCAATGTTGCAATGCGGCTTCGTCCGTTCAAATTTTGCCTTCGCCATCGCTCTGTATCTCCCTTCGGCCGAGTCCGGTCAGCCAGCCAAACGCTGCTGCACTTCATCGGATACCTGCTGCGGCACTTCCGTATAACGCTCAAAATGCATCGTAAACTGGGCGCGACCCTGACTCATGCCACGCAGGTTACTAACATACCCAAACATATTGGCTAGCGGGACTAGACCAAGGATTACCCGCGCATTACCGCGCTGATCCATGTCTGTAACCTGCCCTCGGCGACTATTCAGATCGCCGATGATATCGCCCATGTACTCTTCAGGCGTTACAACCTCGACCCGCATTAACGGCTCCAAAAGTTTAGGAGCCGCCTTATGCATGCCTTCGCGAAAAGCGGCACGTGCGGCAATCTCAAATGCCATAACGCTAGAATCAACATCATGACTGGCGCCATCATAGAGTGTAGCCTTAATGCCCGTCACCGGAAAACCACTAAGAACACCCGCCTGAATTGCGCTTTGAAGGCCCTTTTCAACACCGGGAATGAACTCTCGGGGCACATTTCCGCCCACCACCTTGTTCTCGAACTCGAACCCACCTGACTCTAAAGGCTCTAAGCGAAGCTTAATACGGGCAAATTGACCCGACCCGCCCGTTTGCTTTTTATGAGTATAATCAATCTCCGCCATTCGAGAGATCGTCTCACGATAAGCAACCTGTGGCTGCCCGACTGTCGCGTCGACATTAAATTCACGCCTCATACGATCAACAATTATCTCAAGATGCAATTCGCCCATACCCTTGATAACGGTCTGACCACTTTCCTGGTCTGTAGAGACACGGAAGGACGGGTCTTCCGCAGCCAGGCGGTTCAAAGCGACACCCATACGCTCTTGATCTACTTTGGTCTTTGGCTCGACCGCCACCTCGATAACTGGATCGGGAAATTCCATCCGTTCCAGAACCACCTGGTGAACGCTATCGCTGAGCGTATCTCCGGTTGTCGTATCCTTGAGACCCGCCAATGCAAGAATATCGCCCGCAAAAGCCTCTTTAACATCTTCGCGAGAGTTGGCATGCATAAGCAGCATACGGCCGACACGCTCGCGTTTATCCTTAACCGTATTTTGAACGGTCGACGCTGTAGCTAGCGTTCCAGAATAAATGCGAATAAAGGTTAACGTCCCGACAAAGGGGTCGTTCATGATCTTAAAGGCAAGCGCTGAGAACGGCTCGGAATCAGAATTATTATGCTCAATAACTTCATCGGTGCCGGCTTTAACACCTTTAATTGCCGCCACGTCCGTTGGTGCTGGAAGGAAATCAACCACCGCATCTAGGAGCGGTTGAACACCTTTATTCTTGAACGCCGAACCACACAGAACGGGTACAAACTTAGCCGCCAGTGTGCCCCTGCGGATACAAGAATTTAAAGTCGCCTCATCGGGCTCGACCCCCTCTAGATAGGCTTCCATCGCCGTATCATCCATGTCGAGGGCTGTTTCGAGCAACATCTCACGATACTTGGCCGCCTGCTCTACATATTCTTCCGGGATATCACCATAGACAAATTCGGCGCCAAGGTTTTCATTCTTCCAGATGATGCTCCGCATGCGGATCAGGTCTATAACACCTACAAAATCCGATTCGCTACCGATAGGCAGCTGCAACACCAACGGCACAGCCCCAAGCCGACTTATAATCATTTCGACACAGCGATAAAAATCGGCGCCAATGCGGTCCATCTTGTTTACGAAGCACAGCCGGGGAACGTGGTATTTATCGGCTTGGCGCCAAACAGTTTCAGACTGAGGCTCAACGCCAGCAACGCTATCGAATACAGCTACGGCGCCATCAAGCACGCGCAAAGAGCGCTCAACCTCGATGGTGAAATCGACGTGCCCCGGCGTATCGATGATATTGATGCGATGGTCCCGCCAGCTGCAGGTAGTTGCGGCGGAGGTAATCGTGATACCCCGCTCCTGCTCTTGCTCCATCCAGTCCATGGTGGCCGTGCCCTCATGGACTTCACCGATCTTGTACGACCGCCCCGTATAAAAGAGGATACGTTCCGTCGTTGTCGTCTTACCGGCATCAATATGGGCCATAATGCCAATATTGCGATACGCGTGTAGGGGTGTTGTGCGTGCCATGATCTAAAGCCCGATCACCAACGATAATGGGAGAAGGCTTTATTTGCCTCTGCCATTCGATGGGTGTCCTCGCGCTTTTTCACGGCTGCTCCTCTATTATTGGCAGCGTCAAGCAGCTCAGCGGAAAGCCGATCTGTCATCGTATTTTCAGACCGCTTGCGCGCGATATCGACAATCCAGCGGATTGCAAGAGCTTGTTGGCGTTCGTGGCGAACCTCAATAGGTACCTGATAGGTTGCACCACCTACGCGGCGCGAACGAACCTCAACCGACGGCTTGACGTTCTCGATGGCATCGTGAAACATTTTCATCGGTTCCTGGCCGGTCTTGCTCTGCATGGAATCAAGCGCTGAATAGATGATACGCTCCGCAACCGAACGCTTACCGTGATTCATCAGTCCGTTGGTGAACTTGGTCACCAATAAATCACCGAATCGGGCATCCGGAAGAACTTCGCGCTTTTCTGCAGCGTGACGACGAGACATGCCAGCTCTCTCCTACTTCGGCCGTTTGGCGCCGTATTTCGAACGGCGCTGGCGACGATCAGGCACCCCCTGGGTGTCGAGCGTGCCGCGAATAACGTGATAACGGACACCAGGTAAATCCTTAACACGCCCACCACGAATCAGAACCACAGAATGCTCCTGAAGGTTGTGGCCTTCGCCAGGAATATAGCTGGTCACCTCAAAGGCATTGGTCAGACGGACGCGAGCGACCTTACGCAATGCAGAATTCGGCTTCTTAGGCGTCGTTGTATAGACGCGGATACACACCCCCCGCTTCTGCGGACAAGCCTCCAATGCCGGCACCTTGTTGTGCAGGGTCACCGCTTTGCGAGGCTTGCGAATTAACTGGTTAATCGTCGGCATATCGTCCTTCCGATCTCCACGCCCATAACTTGCACCCGTTTAGCCCGGCCGAAGACTGGGGCCAATCACAGTCTTTCAAATACGAAAGAAAAAGGCGCCCTCTCCACGGCCAAAAAGTTCGCCTGGAGGAGCGTCCTAATTCAATTCAAAGCCTCGGTGGGTTCCCAGCGGAGCCTGTCTACTTCGCATGCACGCCCCCGTTGAACGGCGCCGCATACTATGGTCGCACCCGAACCCAGTCAAGGGGAAGAAGCTGCCTTTCTCAGCCTTCCTCTGGGAATTATCAAATGCCCAGAAAAAGGCTGAAAAGCTATGCTTTCATGGCATCCAAAGCATCAACCTCCTGGTTAGGGCGGTTTTCCCGCCATCCAGGGTCTTTACTTAGCGGATACTGCCAGCTCCACCACTGCAACATCGGGAGCCGAATCAAGGAATGCGCCAAGATCCTCGTCATCATCCGGAGGCAACAATGCCTCCATTTCTTCATCCCGTTTAGCTGCTATGTTTTTCATACGAGCAATAGCACTGCCTGTACCTGCAGGAATTAGGTGACCAACGATAACGTTTTCCTTCAATCCGACCAACTTGTCCGTCTTTCCCGACACCGCAGCCTCGGTTAGAACCCGCGTCGTTTCCTGGAAGGAAGCAGCAGAGATGAACGACTGCGTCTGCAAACTAGCCTTGGTGATACCCTGCAAAACGGGAACTGCCTGAGCCGGCTTGTCACCCTCGGTTTCTGCCTTAATGTTGACCTCTTCGAATTCGAGCCTTTCCGCCAGCTCGCCAACCAAGTACGTGGTCTCGCCCGGATCCGTGATTTCGACCTTCTGAAGCATCTGCCGAACAATCACTTCGATGTGCTTGTCATTGATGATCACACCCTGGAGGCGATAAACGTCCTGCACTTCCTTGATGAGGTAAGATGCCAGCGCCTCGACGCCGAGAACACGTAGGATATCATGCGGCACCGGGTTACCGTCCATTAACGGATCGCCAACCTCAACATAATCCCCTTCCTGCACGCTGATATGCTTGCCCTTGGGGATGAAATACTCGCGTGACTCCAGGTCTTCTTCGTCGGGAACGACGATAAGCCGACGCTTATTCTTATAGTCCTTGCCAAATTCAACGCGGCCATCAATCTCGCTAATAATAGCGTAATCCTTAGGCTTGCGAGCCTCGAACAACTCTGCCACCCGCGGCAGGCCGCCGGTTATGTCACGAGTCTTGCCAGCTTCCCGCGGAATACGTGCAAGGATATCACCAGCATTCACGCTTTGACCGTTCTCGACAGACAAAATGGCATCAACAGAGAGAAAGTACCGTGCCTCAAGTCCATTATCGAGCATGATAACTTCATTTTTCTCATCACGCAGCGTGATACGCGGCTTAAGGTCGCTTCCCTTCGGCTGCTGTTTCCAATCAACAATATCCTTTCTGGAAATACCCGTGGCGTCGTCCGTCTTCTCCACCATCGACAAGCCTTCGACAATGTCAACGTAGGTCGCCGTGCCTTCTTTCTCCGTAATAATTGGCAAGGTATACGGGTCCCACTCGGCCATGGCCTGCCCGCGTTTGACCTTTTCTCCTTCTTTGACCGTTAAGCGAGCGCCGTAGGGAATACGATGGCGCGCGCGTTCGCGCTTCTGGTCGTCGATAAGGATCAGCTCGGCATTTCTATTCATGACAATCTGAACGCCACTGCTGTTTTTAACGGTATTACAGGCGCGTAGTTCGACCGTCGCTTCATGAGTGGACTCAATCTTGGACTGCTCGGTGCCGCGTTGGGCCGCACCGCCAATGTGGAAGGTTCGCATTGTCAACTGGGTACCTGGCTCCCCGATCGACTGGGCAGCGATGACGCCAACAGCTTCGCCAACGTTGACACGAGTCCCACGAGCCAGATCACGGCCGTAGCAAGATGCACAGACGCCAACCCGCGTCTCGCAGGTTAGCACCGAGCGTATCTT
>CAUZNJ010000169.1:0-5025 GCA_963580965.1 Alphaproteobacteria bacterium
TTCTACTTTTTGTAAGATTCCATGCAATAGTAACGATTCCCATACCGCCATAATGTTACTGAAATAAGTGCCCCTCAAATGACCACCGTTCCCGTCACGGGTAAGCCCCATGTGCCCGTTAATGAGGCGGCGGGCATCCTATTCACCATGGCTTGCATGGCCATCATGGCTTTTGTATTTACAGCGGGTAAAATCCTGGATGGGTCGGTACATGCTATTCAGATCATGTTCCTGCGTTACTTCTCGGCTTTTGTATTTCTCTTGGTAGTGACATTTCTGCGTGGCGGCCTGCGCCAACACCATACACCGCGCCCTTTGCACCACCTTATACGCGCCTGTTTCGGTGCCTGTGGCGGTGGCGGCGCCATATTTGCAGCAACCCACATGCCCATCGCTGACGCGGCTTCCATCGGCATGTTAAAGGGCATGCTGACCGTAGTTCTCGCTGTCTTTATTTTGAAAGAAGTAGTATCAGGCCGTCACTGGTTGGCTGCCATACTATGCGCTGCGGGTGGGGCCGTCGTGGTGTTTGGGCAGGGCTCGACTTTGTCATTTGAAGGTTATGGGTGGGCTGCCAGCATTGCTTTTTTTAGTGCAATCACCATGGCAATGGAAACTATCTGCATCCGACAACTTGCTCTCAAAGAACGACCATTCACTATGACCTTTTACGTCAGCGGCATCGGTTCCTTTATCCTAGCTGTGCCGGCGTGGCTCGTCTGGCATACGCCCAATTGGCAAGCATTCCTTTTTTTGCTTGCCCTTGGTCCCTTGGCTGCTCTGGCTCAGACTTTAAACGCCCATGCCTACAGCATCGCTCGGGCGTCGTTGCTGGCGCCTGTTGGCTACATCACCATCGTACTTTCAGCCATATGGGGTTATTTTCTTTTTGCTGAAATACCAGGAATAAGTACCTGGTTAGGCGCCGCCCTAATTGCTGCCGGTGGAATATGGCTATCGCGCCTTTCCATGCGACCGGCGTGATGTATTTTCGACGCGGATTACAAGCATGACAACGCCTAAAAGTACGGCAGAATGTTTTTGGTCTTTCTCCCTTGACGTCTATGGAAAGCACGGTGTTTCCGCCGCCTGCCTTACTTTGCAGGACGAACTTGGATTAGATGTGAATATTTTGCTGTTTTGTTGTTTTGCCGCCACCAAGGGACTGCCATCCCTCGATCGAGCGACGTTGTCTATGGCCGATGCTGCTATTGCACCCTGGCGAGCTGCCACCGTAGAGTCTTTACGAGCTGTGCGACGCGCTATAAAGGATGAATTTTTTTCCATAGACCGGGTAAGACAAGAAGCCATCTGTAATCAGGTGCAAGCCGCAGAACTAGAATGTGAACGTATCGTGCAGTCATTACTCTCCGTTACTGTTCCCATTCTAAATCGAGAAATAACAGGTCAGGGACACCTCACCGCTGCGGCTGTGAGCCTTGATAATTATTTATCCAATGCCGGCGCAAAACCGACAGAAGGATATTGGTACTATCTTACCATTCTTCTTATCGCGGCTATTCCAGGCGCGGATGAAGGTGCCGTCACCGCGGTTTTAAAAGACTTCATTTGATGCGCCAGGTCATCCGACTATAGTGTTGAAATATAATAATGAGTTGAGGCCTATGGCGATGAAAATGCCCAGCCTGACTGGAGAAATTAATGGCTTTAAATGATACCACCGTCACCCATGTTGACGGTCGCCTATGGGCTATGACCAAAGGTGTTCGTGGCCGTATAGGGTCGACTGTGGCCGTCGGTATTATCTCGACGGTGGTTGGTGTTGTTCGTCTAGCCCTGCTTGGTTGGTTACTGGGTCAAGTTTTTCGTGGAATACCTCTCGTCGACCTGCTGCCCGGATTTTTTGGTGTTGCCGCCATTATGATTATTCGAGCTGGCCTAGAATATTGGCGTCAGCTTATTGCTCACGAAACTGCCGCAAAGGTCCAGCGATCGTTGCGCCAAAAAATCTTCAATAAGGTCTGCGATCTAGGGCCTGGATGGTTTGGACTGCGCCGTACTGGCGGTGTCATCACGACCATGGTCGAGGGTGTAGAGCAGCTTGAAATCTACTTTGGTGAATATTTGCCGCATCTCGCGGTATCCCTTTTAACGCCGTTTATTATATTTACGTTTGTCGCTTTTCTTGATTTTGATATTGCTACAATCTTTTTAGTCTTTGCCTTGCTAACCATGTTTGGGCCGTTGCTGTTGAAGCATTGGGACCGCCGAGCCCAGGAATTTCGTAAGACTGCCTACGCCGATTTTGCCGCAGAATTTCTCGATTCGATTCAAGGGCTTGCTACATTAAAGGCATTTGGCCAATCGACCGCGCGCGGAGCCTTTCTTGCCGAAAAGGCGCACGCGGTATTCCGCGCCACAATGGGCGTTCTGTTGACCAGCCAGGCCCAACGCGGCATCGCCGACGCCTCTATCGCCATTGGCGCAGCCTTAGCCATAGCTATTGGTGCCTACAAGGTTTCCGCGGAAACACTACCGATGATCCATTTACTGATGATTTTGCTAATGGGTGTTGAGGTCTTTCGACCACTGCGCGAATTACGCGATTTGGCACATAAGGGCCTGGTTGGCCAGGCAGCCGCTCAGGCCCTGTTTGAATTGTTCGACGCCAAGTCGCTTATTGATGACGCACCGCCGGCTCCCGAGCCACTGGAACTTGAACCATCGGTCGCTTTTAAGGGTGTTTATTTCTCCTATCCTGGCGGAAACCGTGGCGCCCATTCGGACATGAACTTTGTTGTGCCCGCCGGAAAGAGAATCGCCTTTGTAGGGTCATCTGGGGCAGGAAAATCAACAATTTCTAAGTTACTATTGCGTTTTCACGATCCAGACCAGGGCCAGGTAACCATTGGCGATCGTGACCTGCGCGATATGTCTTTTTCCCAGATCAGGCAACGGATGGCCGTCCTCAGCCAGGACACCTATCTTTTTCATGGCACCGTAGAGGATAACCTGCGGTTCGGAAAACAAGACGCTAGCAGCGAAGAGATAGATGCTGCTGTAAGAGCCGCCAATGCCCATGAGTTCATAACGGATTTACCAAACGGCTACGATACGATTATTGGTGAACGTGGCGTGCGCTTATCTGGTGGTCAGCGACAGCGCATTGCCATAGCCCGTGCATTACTACGCAATGCTCCGATCCTAGTGCTCGATGAAGCTTTGTCATCTGTTGACGCTGAAAACGAAGCGGTAATTCTTGAAGCCCTAGACCGACTTATGCGTGGTCGTACCGTGCTGATCTTCGCCCATCGGCTTTCCAGCGTGATCGGTGCCGACTGCATAATGGTCGTCGATGAAGGACAAATCGTCGAGTCGGGAACGCACGACGAATTGATTGAGCTAAAGGGCGCCTATCAACGGCTGATGGGAACCCAGATCCGGGAGCCCGGTGGCGTTTCTGTCATCGACCCAGTAAGTAAGCAGAAGGATTCCATTGACGAAGTGGAAGGTGATCTTCCGGGATACGACCCTAATCGTCCGATGGAACAATCAGACTCAATTCTTCGTGCAGAAGGTCTCGGTTGGCTCGGCCTTATCGCCTACCTCATGCGTCTAGCGCAACCTTGGGCCGGTCAGTTGACGCTGACCTTTGTTCTCGGTGTCGCCCGTGTCGCCGCGTTCATTGGTGTTGGTGCTGTTAGTGCCCTAATTGTTGCCAACCTGCGACAAGGCGAACCTTTCCAGGACCTTCTTGTCTGGCTCGCAATTACCGCGCCTCTAGCAGGAATATTACATTGGCTTGAATCCTGGCAAGCCCACGACATGGCCTTTCGGCTCCTCGCGCAGATGCGCATCGACCTGTTTAATAAACTCGACAAGCTTGCGCCGGCCTACCTATTGCGCCGTCGCACCGGCGATCTTGTTGCTATGGCTACGCACGATGTGGAAATGGTTGAGTACTTCTTTGCCCATACCATCACTCCAGCATTCGTTGCCATCCTAGTGCCAGCCATCGTCATTGCCTTAGAGGTTTGGTTTGGATGGCTGCTCGCTATTGCATTAATCCCCTTTCTGGCCTTTGTCGGCTTGAGCCCATTCCTAGCGCGCAAGCGGGTTGACCGGCTTGGCTCTAGAGCGCGCGAAGCACTTGGTCTTCTCAATGCTCATGCGTCAGATACCATCCAGGGTCTTGCGGAGATTATTGCTTTCCAGCGCGAGGATATCCGTGCCGATGAATTTGACAAAATCACCTCCCACCATCATGTCATCCGGCTCCCTTTTCTTCGTGATATGTCGCTTCAAGCAGTTGCCGTCGAGGCGGCTACGGGTCTTGGCGGTCTCGCCGTTGTTCTTGCCGGCGCTACTATGGTGCAGGCTGGTGAATTGGAGCGTGCCTTTTTGCCACTGCTGACCATGTTGGCAATGGCAGCTTTCCTACCGGTATCTGAGATATCTAACATCGGCCGTCAGCTTGCCGATACGCTCGGGTCTACGAGGCGCCTTTTTGCTGTGCATGAAGAGCCGGTTTTGATCGAGGATGGCCCCGGCGTTGATCTAGTAGGAAAGACCAATAGTGGTGTGTCGTTGTCTCTGGAGGATGTCTCCTTCGCCTACCACGGTACGGCACAGCGAGCCCTGGCTAACGTCACTTTCGAGGTGCCGCCGGGCAAGACCCTGGCTCTTGTCGGCTCTTCCGGTGCGGGCAAGACAACTGTGGCCCACATGCTTCTTCGGTTCTGGGACCCTATCATAGGCCGCGTTCTTATGGCGGGACATGACCTGTGCGAATTTAAGCAGGAAGCCCTGCGTCAGCAAATCGCTCTAGTAACTCAGGACACCTACCTGTTCAATACTACGCTTGGCGAAAATATCCGCATGGCCCGGCCGGATGCAAGTGATGCAGAGGTGGTCGAGGCCGTACGCCGGTCTGCTTTAGAGAGCATGGTAAAAGACATGCCCGAAGGCCTTGATACTCGTGTTGGAGAACGAGGAATGCGCCTCTCCGGCGGCCAGCGCCAGCGCGTCGCCATAGCTCGCGCCTTTCTAAAGGATGCCCCGGTA
>CAUZNJ010000170.1:0-4986 GCA_963580965.1 Alphaproteobacteria bacterium
CCTATTTTAAGAGCCACCGGGGTCGGTTATCCGAGGACAGTCTGCGCCGGCTTGAGCGCAATCCTCTCCGCATTCTCGATTCAAAAGATGCGGGCGACCGTTCAGTGGTTGCCGATGCGCCTGTGCTTGGCGATAGCTTAAACGCCGAGTCCCAAACATTTTTTGATACCGTGCGAACAGCCCTTGATGCCGCCGGCATCCGTTTTCGCGTAAATCCAAGGCTAGTACGAGGCCTGGACTATTATGGGCATACCGCATTTGAATTTGTAACGGAGGCCCTTGGTGCGCAGGGAGCAGTGCTCGCTGGAGGTCGTTACGACGGCCTGATCAAGCAGATGGGTGGTCCTGCCACACCCGGTACAGGCTGGGCGGCGGGTATCGAACGGCTTTCCATGCTGGTTGCGGAACCCGCGCCCAGCCCGAATCCGATAGCTATTGTTTCTATCGGCGGGCCTGACGTTTCCATTGCGGCCTTTGCCCTTGCCCGACAATTACGCGGCAGCGGATTTGCAGTGGATATGGCATACTCGGGTAATGTTGGACGTCGTATGAAGCGAGCCGATCGTGTCGGCGCGCGCGCCGCCGTGATCATGGGCGAGGATGAGCTTAGCCGTTCCGCAGTGACCGTTCGTGATATGCGGGACGGTGGGCAGGAGGAGGTGGCGCTCGCGTCCCTGGAGACATATTTGGCGCGTTTTAGCTAGTTGACGATGGCCCCATCGCATCCCCATCGAGCTGACCGCTATCTCGTGGTTGGCGCCAATCATCTGTCTAGCTCCCTCACCTTGCGTGATCGTCTCTTTATCGAGGATGTCGAGGTTCCTGAATTTTTGGCTCACCTTGCCAATGTCGGTATACCCCGTGCCATTGTCATATCTACCTGCGACCGCATTGATATATTAACAGCTATCCCTAATTTGCAGGAAGCCGCTGGACGGATTGTAAAGGCCCTTGCGGAACGTACGGGCATGGACGGCGCGGCGCTTGCTATTGGGTTATACACCCTCACCGACGATGATGCCGTCCGCCACGTATTTGCCACAGCATCTTCTCTCGATAGTCAGATCCTTGGCGAACCACAGATTCTGGGGCAGTTGAAGTCTTGTCACGTTCTGGCGCGCGATGCGGAGATGTCGAGTGGAGAACTGGAGACGCTGCTTCAGGCCGCCTACGGAGCGGCGAAGCGAGTTCGTAACGAGACCGCCATTGGCCATCATCCAGTATCTATGGCCGCCGCCGCGGTACAGGCGGCGCGCGACCTTCACGGCAATCTGGCGAACGTCATGGGCGTTCTCATCGGCGCTGCTGATATGGGTGTGACTATTGCTGAGCAGTTTGTCGCCGGTGGCCTGGGTGACCTCACGGTCATTCATCCTAGAGAGAAACGCGCCGACGCGATCGCCCGTCAGCTCGGCTGCCATGTATCAACTATCGACCGTATGGCCGATGCTATTGCTGATGCCGACATCATTATTTCTGCTATTGGCACCCGTCGCCGGGTCTTGGATGCTGATATGGTCCGTGCCGCTGGCCGTCGCCGTCGGTACAAGCCGGTCTTGATCATTGATGCTGCTGTTCCTGGCGATGTCGATCCCGCGGTGAACCGCATCGATGAGGCGTTTCTTTATGACCTTGATGATCTCGAGCGCGTAGCTTTGCGAGGTCTGGCGTCGCGCGATGCCGAGGCCGACGTCGCTTGGCGCATAATCGATGAGGAAGTCGGGGCCTTTAAGCGCGGACGCGCTGAACGGGTTGCTGTCCCCGTACTGACATTACTACGTGAGCACTTCGAAGAAACCCGCCGCTTGGTTCTTGAGATAGCCCCTGACGAAGCAGAGAAAGCATCCCGACTCCTTATCAATCGCCTGCTGCACCGGCCGTCGGAAACTCTGCGTGACATGGCTTCCGGGACAGAAGTACAAGAACAAGTTACTGGGACCTCAGAAACAGATTGGGAAGCAGCGGAGCGCTTGTTGCGTCACCTGTTTCGCCTTGGTGGACGGGAGCCTGAAATCGTAACCGCAGCGCGGACCAAGCGAAAAAATACATGAGCCTGGAAGCCAATCTGCTGCGCGTGGTTGCCCGCCATGAGGAGCTACAACACACACTGTCCTCACCTGGAGCCGGCGGCGATGTATCCTTTGCGCGCCTATCCAAGGAGTTCGCCGAACTTGGTCCCGTGGTCGAAGCCGTCAATCGTCTGCATACCGTACGGCAGGAAGCTTCCGGTCTCGATTCCCTGATCAACGATACTGGCTCTGATCGAGAGATGCGCCAAATGGCAGAAGAGGAACGGGAAACCCTCGCGCAGCGAATTTCTGATTTGGAGCGCGCCGTTCAGTTTCTTTTGCTGCCTCGGGACGAAGCCGATTCCAAAAATGCTATTCTAGAAATTCGGGCTGGAACCGGTGGCGACGAGGCGGCTTTATTCGCTGCCGACTTGTACCGCATGTATCAACGCTACGCCGAAGAGCATGGCTGGAAGTTCGAGGCAATGGCAACCAACGAGACCGGTATTGGTGGCTATAAAGAAGCCATCGCGTCCGTTAGTGGTCGCGATGTATTCGCCCGGCTGAAGCACGAGTCCGGGGTCCACCGGGTCCAGCGCGTTCCGGAAACTGAATCCGGGGGGCGGATTCATACATCGGCCGCAACCGTCGCCGTTCTTCCCGAAGCGGAGGAAGTCGATGTCCATATTGATGACAATGATGTGCGCATTGATGTCTATCGCTCAAGCGGCCCGGGAGGTCAGTCAGTTAACACCACGGATAGCGCCGTCCGTATCACCCATCTACCGACTGGTATTGTTGTCACTCAACAGGATGAAAAATCCCAGCATAAGAATCGGGCGAAGGCGATGATGATTCTGCGCGCGCGCGTTTATGAAAAAGAGCGCGCCGAAAAAGATGCGGCACGTGCCGCGACTCGACGGGGCCAGGTCGGTTCTGGCGATAGGTCAGAGCGTATTCGTACCTATAATTTTCCACAGGGTCGGGTCACAGATCACCGCATAAACCTTACGCTCTACAAGCTCGAACGCGTCATGGACGGGGATCTTGACGAAGTGATCGATGCGCTGATCACTGACGAGCAGGCCGCCCGCCTGGCCGAATTGCAGTGATTTTCCCGGATATGCACCAGGCCGAGATGGAACGACCGTGGACCGTGGGTTTTGCCTTTACTTGGGCCAGTAACAAGCTGGTGGCTGCGGACATCGAAACGGCTGCGCTTGATGCCCGCATCTTGCTCGACTGGGTTGCGGGTGATGGCGGGGGGTCAATCCTTGCTTGGCGTGAACGGCGGCTGACCGAAACCCGGCGCCAACATTTTCTGTCGGCCGTCGCCCGTCGCGCTCAGCGCGAACCTGTCGCCCGCATCCTTGGCGAAAAGGAATTCTGGAGCTTGTCCTTTCAACTCTCAGAAGAAACTCTGGTTCCGCGCCCAGATTCTGAATTGCTTGTTGAGACTGCACTTGGCCTTCTTGACGATCATAGCGCACCTACAAAAGTGCTTGATCTTGGTACAGGAAGTGGCTGCCTGTTGCTCGCTGTCCTTTCTGAGCGGTTCCAGGCACGGGGTTTGGGGATCGATATTAGTGCGGGCGCCGTGGCTATGGCTGCTACTAATGCTGAGCGCCTTGGCTTGATTGACCGGGCCCATTTTCAATTGGGTAACTGGGGGGATGAGCTTATGCCTGGATTCGACCTGATCCTCTGTAATCCCCCATACATTCCTTCCGGCAGAATCGCTACGCTGGATGCGGAGGTTGCGGTATACGACCCAAGACGCGCGCTGGACGGTGGTCTGGATGGGCTTGCTGCTGTCAGAATTGCCGCAGCCGCCGCGACCCGGCTTTTGTCACGAGGCGGCAATCTAGTAATGGAAATTGGTTCAGATCAGGAAGTATCCGCTACGAATTGCCTGAGATTGATGGGACTTTCCACGAGTCCCGCCCTGCACGACCTTGCCGGCCAGCCCCGTTGCTTAGTTGGCCGATTGGACTGATTGGAGCAAGCGACCCTCGTTAAGATCACCCGTTTCGTATCCTAACTTCTATTTATTCTAAAAAAATAGTTGGAAAGCATGCGCGTCCTGTTTATTCTTAGAACTTAGGTGATCGTTATTGGCACCTGAATTTGGCGTTAAAAGCGCCGCTTGAGACCCTCCACATACGCGGTAGCGGATTGTTCGCGTTGCGAACACTGGATTTCGGTTCGGTGTGGGACTGCCAAAACTGTATGGCGTGTAGGGGGTCATTTGCAAACCGACCAAACCAAGGTGCAATGAGACAACCTTCAAATCCTAGACGGCCGCGTACCCGTGGCAACGGCAACGGTAAGCGCCATCCATCGACCAAGAACTACTCCGTCGAGAGCAACGGGCCAGATGTAAAAATCAGGGGCACCGCTCAGCAAGTCATGGACAAGTACCTTGCTCTGGCTCACGACGCTGCTTTGTCTGGCGATCGTGTCGCAGCTGAAAGCTATTTTCAGTACGCCGATCATTATTATCGGATTGTCCACAGCTTCGATAATGAGTCTGAGAATCAAAGGCGTGTCCGTGACGATCGCCCCCCTATGTTGCCCGGTGGGCCACAGCCAGACGTCAACGAACACCCGGAGGCTAGCCAGCAGACGGATAATAATCCGTCGAGGCAGGAACGTTCCGCCGATGATGGTGATAGCGAGACAGAGGAAGAGCGGGGCTCTGAAGGCGCCCCTGTCTAATCGCTTTGGACCGCAATGGTGTCGCCGATGGCAATATCCCCGCCTTCGATGACCGTTGCATAGACGCCCATGTCGATGTGGCCGTGGTCCGTTTTGAGAATCTTGACGACGTTAAGGTCGCGTTCTCCAGTACTCGGGTTAACAGCGGTGGCCGCGCAACGGCTGGTGCGTTTGGTGACGCGCAGGCGCGCCTTGCCGAGACTAATCTCACGCCCAACCCAATCAAACTCAGCCCACGGTAGCTCACCGTTGAAATAGA
>CAUZNJ010000171.1:0-4971 GCA_963580965.1 Alphaproteobacteria bacterium
TCGCCAAGGCCAGCACCTTCGTGTGCGCCTTCGATTAGGCCAGGGATGTCGGCCATGACAAATTCACGCTCATCAATCCCAACGACCCCGAGATTAGGGTGCAGCGTCGTGAATGGATAGTCGGCGACCTTTGGCTTGGCATGGGAAACGACAGCCAGGAACGTCGATTTTCCTGCATTGGGCAGTCCGACGAGGCCGGCATCAGCGATGAGTTTTAGGCGTAGCCATAGCCATATCTCCTCACCCGGATAGCCGGGATCGGCGCGGCGCGGCGCCTGATTGGTCGACGTTTTATAATGAATGTTACCAAAGCCGCCATCGCCGCCCTTGGCGAGCACCACGCGTTGGCCCGGCTGGGTAAAGTCAGCGATCAGAGTTTCCCTGTCATCGTCAAGGATTTGCGTACCAACAGGAACCTTCATAACGATATCGGCACCCTTAGCGCCCGTGCGATCCTTGCCCATGCCATGGCCGCCGCGCGACGCCTTGAAGTGCTGCTGGTATCGGAAATCTATGAGAGTATTAAGGCCTTCAACACATTCTGCAATGACGTTGCCGCCTCGCCCGCCGTTGCCGCCAGCAGGGCCTCCCTTTGGTATATATTTTTCACGCCGAAAGGCATGGCTTCCGGCGCCGCCGTCACCACTTTTGGTATAAATCTTGGCCTGGTCAAGAAACTTCACCTGGGCACCTCCCCGCCAGACGGGCGGAACAGCCCAACATTAACGGATGATTTCCCGCCACATTCGGGACCCCACGAAAAAAGGGGAACGGCCGGTCATTCCCCTTCGTCGTACTTTGACGTTTTTGGCCGGACTGAGGGTTCAGCCCGCCGGGTCAACACCAACATAAGTCCGCCCCAGTGCCTTGCGCACGAATTTCACATAGCCACCGCACAGCGCGAACAAGGTGTGGTCCTTGCCAATGCCAACGTTGTTGCCGGGATGAAACTTGCAGCCACGTTGGCGCACAAGAATGTTGCCTGGAACAACAGCCTCGCCGCCAAATTTCTTAACGCCGAGGCGACGACCAGCGCTGTCGCGCCCGTTGCGGGAGCTACCGCCCGCCTTTTTATGAGCCATGGCGCGTTACTCCTTGCTTTCCTCGGCTGGAACTACCGCCGATTTCGGCTCTTTCTTGGCAATCTTAGCGCGAGAAGTTTTGGGTTTAGCGGCAGCCTTAGACTTGGAGCCATCGGCGCTAATATCAATTATGCGCAAGACAGTGATGTCCTGGCGATGACCAGTCTTGCGCCGGTAGTTCTGACGCCGCTTTTTCTTGAATACTATGATCTTGTCGCCGCGAGTCTGCTCGACAATCTCGGCAAACACCGCCGCCTTATCGAGCAACGGCGAACCAACCTGGGGATCACCATCGCCGCCAATCATCAGGACGTCGCTGAGCTCCAGCTTGCTTCCGGCATCACCGGCTAGTTTTTCGACGCGAATGACATCATCGGGAGTCACCCTATATTGCTTACCGCCCGTGCGAATTACTGCGAACATTTCCGCCTCGATGGATACTCAAGCACATTTAATCTAAGGGCTTTCCAGAACCAGTTTAGTGGGTCGGAATGAAAACAATCATTCCGACCAGGCAGTGGCCCGGCGGAAAGAGGCGGCACTATAGCCGCAGAGCCCGGCATGTCAACGCCACCCCTCATAGCCAAACGCGAACAGTAGGCGGCATTATTTGTGCCCATGGTCTAATTGACGATCAGCCCATGCGCGCCGGAGACATCATGGCTGGCGGACGGCGCGTGATCGTGATCTTCTCTATACAGCAATAGCCCTAATTACCTCCAGAACATCGAGGCAGCAAGCCACTTTCATAGCGTAATTAAATAATACGCTGCGACTAAATAAAGACTAATAACTGGGCATGGCCCCTGTCCAGCGAACCTCCGGCAACTTCGCCACGGATAGCGGCCCAGCATAGAGGGTTTGTAACTGAACACTTAGGGGAATGCTAATAGTAGATACTCCGCCGCCAGTTGGGCGGCGGCTGAGCATACCGAGTACGATGGATGCCGTCATGGCATCGCGGTTATCGATAATACCCTGGCGACGAAACCCTTCCAAGACCTCGAAGAACCCCTGCGCGTTGGCAATAAAGGCGCCAATCGGCTGCAAGCTAGCATCGAGCGCGATGGTACCATCTCCCCGCACGAGAAGCGGCCCCCATTCCATCTCCATGTGGCCGATCTCAACAGTACCGCCGGCGTCCCGCCACTTCGGCAAGATGTCGACCAGAAGCCCTGGCTGCAGCTGACCGAGTAGGCGGGCATCCAGCGTTAGGCGCGCCACATCGCGGCCAAGCGGCAGGTCAAAGCTGACTGGGAGAGCTATTCCGCGACCGCTTAATTCCAGCTCCCAGGTGGGCAATAAATGATTCTTAATGGGGTGAAGGCGCCGCACCGTAGCTTTCGCGCCAGAAATGGAAATATTGCCGATATCTTCCGGGCCGATAAGGCTAATTCCCTCGATGCCAGCATTCGCCTGCCAGGTATTTTCAGTTAGGCGCTCAAGATCGATATCGAGGGTTATGGCAGCCCCCTCGAGAGGTAAAGCGCGGCCTTCGGCGGTGAACTGAAACGCATGCTCACCAGCAAGGTCGAGGCTCAGGTGATGAAAATTCCATGGCCGCAACGTGGCCGCGGCGCGCGAAACCTCCCAGAACCATGAATCTGCCACCACCGGCCGGCCGAGACGCAGGGCGGTCACGTCGGCATATAGCCAAAATGGAAATCCGTATATGTCGAGCTGTCGCCAATCGGCCACCCCACCAGCGGCCCGAAATTCATTACGCCAAGAATCGACGGCGCTACGTAACTGGTTCGCCATAAGAAACCAGTATGCGGAATAAGAGACGATAAAGAGGACGGCGCCGATGAGACCAGCAAACGTCACCCACCAGGCCGACCGTCGCGGTTGTTCAGCATCCTTGCGGCGCGTAAAAAAAACCATTGGCAATTCGGGTAGCGGTAGTCGGTAAGGTTTAAAGTACTGAGCTATAATCTCAGTGCGGGGCTTCACCCTCAATGATGATGCGATAAAGCAGGCGAACTTGCTCAGGTGGGCAATCGATGACGCCCTGATGCATGGCCGAGCGGTTATCCCAGATCAACATATCTCCCTTGCGCCACTTGTGCTTGTAGATCAGCTCAGGTTTAGCGATGCGTGCCAAAAGGTCTTCCAGCAAGTCCTGGGAATCCTCGGGCGTCATACCGAGGATATTTTCGCATTTTGTCGTGCTAAAATAGAGCGCCTGGGTGCCGTTATCGCCGTTGGTGCGGACCAGCGGCTGCACCACTGGATCTGGCTGGCGTTCGGCCTGGGCGCTGCCCGCATAAGCGAAGCGATGCCGGGTAGCGCTTCCCTGATAGACATTGGCCGTTTTGAAATCACGGATACGGGCCTTGATATCATCGGGCAATAAGGCAAAACCAGCCCGCGTGTTCAGTACTTCCGTATCCCCGCCAATGCTCGGCACGGCGACGCCGTACAGGGTCGTGAACTTCGGCGGAATGGCATGGTTTGGATGATCGGTATGCCAGGTCTCGCCGTGATTGACGCGCTTGCCATTCTTGTCCTTGTGCTGGTTGGAAATCTCGTTGACAAGCGGGCTGCTTTGCAGAGCAAACTCCGTGTGATGCTGTTGCATAGCCTCACCAAATAGTTCGGTAGCCTCAAGAAACTCGTCGGGCGTGAAGTCCTGATCGCGGATAACCACGGCGATGTGTTCGGGCACGGCGTCATAGATCACCTGGCGCGTCTCCATGTCGAGAGGTTCGCGCAAATCTACGCCAGTGACCTCGGCCCCGATGTTGTCCTGAAGCTTGGTAATTTCCATGACCGTATCTCCCGCCGCCTCAGTGCGGCAATTCGCCTTCTATAAGCACCCGATAAAACTGCCGCACCTGATCTTCTGGGCAGTCGAGAACACCTTGGTGCATAGCAGCGCGATTGTCCCAGATCAGCATGTCACCAGGGGTCCACTTATGGGAATAAATAAATTTTGGCCGGATCGCACGCTTAACAAGATCCTCGAGCAGGACCTGAGTCGATTCCGGGTCCATGCCGATAATGTTCTCGCACTTGGTCCGGCTAAAATAAAGTGCCTGAGTGCCGTTGTCCGGGTTGGTTCGAACCAGTGGCTGGACAATCGGCTCTGGCTGGCGCTCAGCCTGGGCGAGGCCGGCATGCGCCGTTTTATGGCGCGTCGCGCTGCCCTGGAAAACGTTGGCGGACTTCATGTCGCGAATACGGATTTTGATATCATCAGGCAGCGCCTCATAACCGGCGCGCATGTTGACCACTTCCGTATTGCCGCCACGATCAGGAATGGTGACGCAGTAAAGCGTCGTGAACTTCGGCGGGATACGATGGTTGGGGTGATCTGTATGCCAGCTTTCTCCCCGATTGAGCCGCTTGCCGCAATGGTCCTTGTGCTGATTGCAAACCTCGTTAAGCAGCGGGTTTCCGTCGATGGAAAATTTCAGGTGCTGCTGCGGCATCGGCTTGCCAAAATGGCTAGCGGCGGCAAGGAAATCGAGAGGCTGGAAGTCCTGCTCACGGATGACCAGCGCGATGTTATCGACGATGGCGGCATGCAACATATCAACTGCCGCTGGATGTACCGGCTGGTTAAGGTCGATCCCAGTTACCTCGGCGCCGATGTGTTCACTGAGCTTGGTGATCTGCATGGACGAAACTCCCGGGCGGCATTCACAGGGCCGCTTAAGCGTAATTAAGAAGCCATAACACTCATCTGACAACGTCAAATTTGAATGCCACAACTAAATGCACTACGTGATGGACTAGCGGAATATACCATAAACCCCAGATCCAGATCTGGGGTATGAATACGCAAGTCCTGACAATTTATACTGTCCTCCCTGATCCACCCCCGGAACTATAGTAAAAAGTAAATCTACAACAGACATACCCTCCCCGTGCGACCAGAACTTTA
>CAUZNJ010000172.1:0-4930 GCA_963580965.1 Alphaproteobacteria bacterium
CCAATGATTTTGATACGACCTTCAGTGATGGTGGAAACTTTTAATTCCCGCGACTATATAAGGCCGAGACCCCGAAGTTCTTCTGCCAACCCTTCCGGAAGTGCATCGATTCCATCTAATTCTTCTAAAGAATCAGGTGGAACATCACCTAATTCTAAGTACCGCCACCCTTGGAAAGCCCGATGACGTCGGAGAATAACGCGCACAAGATTAGCTTCGAGGACCAAGGCGCAAGCTGCCTTTCCCTCCGCAGTTACTGCTGTCTCAACACCCGTGATCGCTTGACGGACACTAATATGCCCACGGATTATCCAGTAGATTGAACCGCCCCGCGTCAACTCTTCTGCGCGGCGTGGGACGTTGCGGGTAATATGTCGTAAGATAGCACCTTCACCACGGGCACTCGACTGAATCACTCGACGCTGTTGAGATTCAACGAGTTGATCTATGTGACTGATGCCGACGCATAGTTTTAACAGATGAACAGTCATAGCAAACTTTGGCCGTTCATTTTTCCTGTATCCGCATTCCATAACTGGCGGTAACCCGCGCGACACGGGACACCGGTTTGCGGCCAAGCGCCGCAAAAATAACATGCGCCGTGTCTACCACCTTTTCGAGATTAACCCCCGTCGAAACACCAAGTCCATTGAGCATGAACAGAACGTCCTCGGTTGCAATGTTGCCAGTGGCGCCCTCGGCAAAGGGACAGCCTCCTAGGCCTCCTACGGACGTATCAACAATAGCAATCCCCCGTTGCAGTGCCGCTAAAGTATTAACCAAGCCCTGGCCATAAGTATCGTGGAAATGAACGGCAACGCGCTCTCTAGGAACGACAGCCAAAACAGCATCGACAAGCGCCTCGGCTCGGTTGGGAGTACCAATGCCGATGGTGTCTCCTAAAGAAATTTCATTGCAGCCCATAGCCAGTAGGCGGACGGCTAGTTTGACTACGCTGTTCAAAGGAACATCGCCCTCATAAGGACAACCAAGGCAGCAAGAAATATAACTACGAATGCGGATACCGTTAACTTTCGCGGCACTGCACACCGCCGCGAAACGATCCAGGCTTTCTGCAACAGAACAATTTATGTTGCGTTGCGAAAACAACTCTGATGCCGAGGCAAATATAGCGACCTCTTTAGCCCCAGCCGTTAGAGCATCGTTAAAACCACGCAAGTTAGGTACCAACACCGGATAGTTGACACCCTTGCCTGGGATAATATTTTCCAACACCTTAGCAGTGTTGGCCATTTGGGGTACCCACTGCGGCGAGACAAAGCTTCCCGCTTCGATCGCTGGTAGACCGGCCCGTGTAAGCCGGTTAATAAGATCGATCCGCAAGTCCACAGTTACGGTACCGGACTCGTTTTGCAAACCATCACGTGGCCCGACTTCAACAATCTTGACCTTTTTAGGAACAAGCATTCACCGGTCCTATTTATTCATTGTAATTACACAATCGCCACCTGTGCCTAGGTAAAAATTAGCGTGGTTTCAAGACTTTACCCAGGAAGGCAGGCGTTTCTCCAGGAAAGCACTTAGCCCTTCACGGCCTTCATCAGAAGCTCTGAGGCTGGCGATACGGCGTGATGTATCCTCGACGAGTTCGTCATTGACGCGGCGACCAGCAATATCACGAACCAAGGTCTTGGCTGCAGCCATGGCTTTGGGACTATTTCCGACAAGAGACGTGAGGACGGATGACACGGTTTCTTCCAAACTGGAGGTAGGCACGACTTGGTGGACAAGACCAATCCGCAGTGCCTCCGCAGCGGAGAACTGCTCGGCTGTCTGAAAATAACGGCGCGCCTGTCGGGCACCTATGGCTCCAATTACGTAAGGTCCAATAATAGACGGGATCAAGCCGAGGCGGACCTCTGAGAGAGTAAACATAGATTCTTCAGCGGCAATGGCAATATCGCACGCAGCAACCAGACCAACGCCGCCACCGAAAGCCGAGCCATGGACAACGGCAACCGTTGGTTTGGAAAGCGCATCCAATGTCCGAAAAATATCGGCCGCAGCGCGCGCATCGGTCACGTTCTCGCTCTCGGAATAATCGGCCATAGCACGCATCCAGTTGAGGTCTGCCCCAGCAGAAAAGCTACGGCCCTTAGCGCATAGCGCAATAGCGCGAACAGCTGGATCGGAAGCAACGCGGTTTAAGGCGTCCCCCAGACGGATGATGAGACCGTCATTAAAAGCATTGTGAACCCGTGGCCGGTTAAGGGTAATCCAGCCAACACCTTCGCGGTCCACGCTCACGAGTACGGGATCATCGCTCATGCAGCCTCCGTTTATTTTGTGCCACCCCTAGATTTACGATACGTCACGCGCCCCACACCACCGAAGAAGCCTACGAAGTTGCTGAAGCCATTCGAGCTTTGGCTTTGGCTTTGGCTTTGGCTTGAGCTTGGAAGTAAGAGGAAAAGGGGTTGTTTTAGCACCTGCCTTTTTCCACGCGCCAAAACCGCCATCAATATGACAGACTGATTCCAACCCCATTCTGCGGACCGTATCGGTTGCCAGGGCCGAACGCCATCCGGCGGCACAATAAAAGACGAACCGCTTTCCCGATGAAAAGACATCACGGTGATAAGGACTATTCGGATCAACCCAGAATTCCAGCATGCCACGGGGGGCGTGAACCGCACCAGGGATAATACCGGTTTTGTCGAGTTCACGCACATCGCGTAAGTCTACAAAAATGACATCGTCATTACCAAGCAACGCCGTAGCCTCGTCCACTCCGATAGTCTTAATGCGTGCCATAGCCTCATCGATTAGCTGGCGGTAACCAATACGTGTTGTAATGAAAACATCTCCTTCGTAATGCCTGCCAGTTAACAGACTTAAGCCATAAGCAAATCATACAGAGCAGGCTGGGCCCCGAAGATGGTTATCCATCAATAATACAAAAACAGAACCGATGACGCTCTACTCATTCCCCTCACGAAAATACGTTATGGGGGTAGAATTCGCGAAACCCTTTAGCAGTATTGAAACTTCGTTGTTGAGCCAACAAAGGTTTAACTCAGCCAACTTGGTGGTAAAAAAGAAATTTTTCAGCTCAACGACTTATATTTTATTTATACGACCAACCGCACCTAGTCACGGCAAGCGTATTCGGTCTTTATAGGTTAGTTAGCCAGTAGCAACCCTCACGTCGCTTTCATAAAAAATTCTAAAAGAGCCGTCTTCTAGGTTACTTTTCGCTCATACATCACCGCTACATATTCAATGACCAAAGTGAAAAATAACTAGTCTAATAGGATGAGTCGATTAGATCGGCCATTAGGTCAGTATCTAGCGTAAAAAATTTATAATATAATTTTTTGAAACTTTCTCACATCAAATCATGGCTCATGTTGGCCAGCTTCGCCCGTTGATATACGAATTTAATATTGACCGTTGACCCTGCTGCAAGCATACCGATCATGCATCAAACTTCTATTTAATTCAGAGGAACCCAAATATGGCTGACCAGCCCGTTGCTATCATCACCGCCGCAGGCGGCCGTGTCGGCGGCGCCATAACGCGAGCGCTGGCCGCGCGTCATTATCGTCTTGTAATGCTGTCATCCAGTGGTTCGGCTAATAAGTTGGCAGATGAATTGGGTGGGGTCGGCCTTACAGGCTCCGTCACGGATCCAGACACTTTATCACGGCTTGTAACCACCGCCATGGATGCCCACGGCCGCATCGACGCCGTGGTGAACAATACCGGCCATGTTATTAAGGGTACCGGAAAGGGTCTTGGCCCAGCATACATAGAAGAGAATATTGACGATCTCGTCTCCGTTGCGGACGAGGACTGGCATGCAGCACTCGACATGATCCTCCTTAATGTCGTGCACATGGCCCGATTGGTAACCCCGATCATGCAGAATCAGGGTGGTGGCGCTATCGTGAACATTTCGAGCTTTGCCCAAAAAGAGCCATCGCCCAAGTTCGCCGTCGGAGCCACCATGCGCATGGCTCTGGGCGGCTATATGAAAATGTATGCCGACCGATACGCTCGCCACGGAATTCGCATGAACAATATGCTGCCGGGGTTTACTGGATTCGACCCGCTGCCTGGAACATTGGCTGACGAAATTCCCATGAAACGGGCCGCCACACTGCACGAGATTGGCGAAACGGCAGCGTTCCTTTTATCTGATGGTGCCGGCTATATCACAGGGCAGAGTATCCTAGTGGATGGTGGATTGACCCGGGGCGTATAAAAAACAGAGAGTTTAGGTGAAGGTCCAACTCTGAGCTGATCAAAAACCGATGCCCTTTATTTTAATCCTGCAACCTTCGTAATTTACTATAAATCTTTGCAACGGATGACGCCTTCTACAAAGGTCAAGTCATACTGCCGCATACCATCCACTCATGCTTTTCAGTTAACAAGAAGTATCGTGATAAGTTTTATTAACGAAAAATGTACTTACGGCCATTTTAATGAAGTTAAGTATTTATCTAGGTATTTCGCGCACTCTGTAAATGCATTGGCGTATTAAATGATATGTATTCCAAAAACTGATGGCAGAGATATATCCGTGAAATAATCCGATTTCCCAGATGCGGGATGTTGATCCACCTTCCCTAGCCCCCCTAATTTCTTGTGCCGCAAAATTATAGAGGCCCATTTCATGAGCGATGCAACGGTCCGTAAGATTAATGCCCTCTCTTTAAAAGAAATGCTGCACGACGGTGCCGAAATCGCGATCCTGGATACTCGTGAGGAAGGCATTTTTAGCGAGCGCCACCTTTTGCTTGCTTCATCGCTACCGCTTAGCCACGTGGAAACCAGGGTGGCAACACTTGTCCCACGGCGATCGACTCGAATCATAGTCTGTGATTCTGGTGAGGGCCAGGCAGTGCGTGCGGCGATGCGGCTGGAGGAACTCGGCTATACCGATGTTTCCGTTCTCGAGGGT
>CAUZNJ010000173.1:0-4919 GCA_963580965.1 Alphaproteobacteria bacterium
TCGGCGAAGAATTCATTGGTGTGCTTCATCGCGACGAGGATGAAGGAGAGGTTTCTTACGCCTTGCAGATATCAATCCTTGAAGAAGACCTTCCTCCGGTCAGTCCGGTCCCCATGAAGCCCGATCGTGATCCTTTTCGGTCCTGAGTCTCTTGCTGCTGGCTGCCATCTAGTAGTTTTTAGCTTGCCCTGACATGTCCATAGGTCAAAAGCGCCGATAATGCTGGACCGGTAATCATGGAATTGTTGAGGGTGAACGGCGCGCGGTCGCGTTAGATCGTCCAGGTTGGGCTTATGCATGGCAGAAAACGATGCCGGAATTGCGGCATGAATGCCACTCTCTCACTCATTAAATGACACCTTTGGACTTGAGGTTTGCGATCTCGGAAGCTGGCAATCCAAGAAATTTTCCGTAAATCGCGGCGTTGTGTTCTCCGAGTCGCGGGCTTGGCTCAATCTCCCGGGCGGTTGATCCATGAAATCTGAGTGGGCTTCCTGGCACGACAATACGCCCGAGGTCTGGGTGATCAATCCAGTGCAACATGCCGCGTTCGTGCATGTGCGGGTCGTTCATGATTTCAATTAGGTCCCGTACCGGCCCGCAGGGGACGCGCAAGGAACGAAGAGTGGCTACGATATCCGTGGTCGTTTGCGCGATTGTCCATTCGCTGACGACGGAATCAGTTACAGCCATATTGGCTGAGCGCGCCTTGTTGTCGGAAAATCGTGGGTCGTCAATTAGCTCCGGTCGCTGCATTGCCTTGCACAGACGCTGCCAGTGATCGTCGACAGAATTGATAATGGCAACGAAGCCGTCCGCCGTCTCATAGACATTGTAGGGGGATAGCCCCAGGCCGCCATGGTGGTTTCCTGTGCGGTCCGGTGTCTCGCTGCCGCGCATCAACAGTCCAAGGTTAGATGCCAGGCTTGGGTAGACGGTTTCTTGCATAGCGATTTCCACCAATCGACCCCGGCCCGTGCGCTCACGTTGGAAAAGTGCGGTCATTATGGCCGCAAATAAATGCGTGCCGCCGAGGAAGTCCGCGACCGCCGCCCCGGCTTTTAGCGGTGGGCCGTCGGCAAAACCGGTGATGCTCATAATCCCCGCGGCTGCTTGCACGGTCAAGTCCATGGCGAGATTGTCCTTGTCCGGGCCGGAAAGTCCATAGCCGGATCCAGAACCGTAAACCAGTCGCGGGTTTTCTTCATGTAGCCGCTGCCAACCAATTCCGAGGCGGGCGAGAACGCCTGGGGCGAAGTTTTCCACCACCACGTCGGCTCGGCGCACAAGTTCTATAAATAGCTCTTTGCCGCGTTCGGCTTTGAGATTTAGGGTCACCGCCCGTTTGTTCGAATTTAGCATGGCAAGTGGCAGCTGTGCACCCTTGCCGGCCGTGCGACGTCTTGCAGGTTCGCCGATTAGGGCTTCGATCTTGATAACATCGGCGCCCGCCTGGGCTAAGAGAAACCCGGCGTAGGGGCCAAGGTAAACTTGGCCCATATCGAGTACGGTGATGCCGGTCAGCGGCAGGTCCTGATCATCGGACATCAGTGGTAGGCGCCGTCAAGAAGATCGCGGGCGATGATTAGCCTTTGTACCTCGCTCGGACCCTCGCCAATGCGGCGGATGCGCATCTCGCGGAACCAGCGCTCTAACGGAAGATCCTTGGTGACGCCCATTCCACCGTGGATCTGCATGGCGCGATCAACCACGCGTCCACCAGCCTCGGCGGAATGTAGCTTAGCTAGTGCTGCATCGGTACGGAACGGTTCGCCCCGGTCAGCCTTGTCGGCTGCCGCAAAAACCAAGCCCAGTGATGTGCGGATGTCGAGTTCGTTGTCGACAATCATCCACTGTATGGCTTGGCGACTAGCCAATGGCCCACCGAATGTGTGGCGTAGTTTGGCGTACTCGATGGCCATTTCCTGTGCCTTGACGGCTATGCCAATACAGGCAGCGGCGTAGGGGATGCGTTGTCGCGATAACCGTTCGTTGGCGATTGAGAAGCCCTTGTTGACCTCTCCCAGTATATTGGCGCTGGGAATCCGCAAGTCTTCGAATTGTAATTCCGTGGCGTAATGCGATGATCTCAGCGTATGCACCACCCGGCGTACATAAAATCCTGGCATGTCGGTATCGACAATAAAGCAGGTGATGCCGGCGCGTCCCTTGCCCGGGTCGGTACTGGCGAAGAGGATACCGAAGTCGGCCTTGTCAGCAGCGCTGATGTAAATCTTGGCACCGTTGATGATCCAGTCGTCACCATCCTTGACGGCGCGTGTCTGGATGGCGCGCGCCGGGTCGCTACCACCGGACGGTTCTGTTAGGCCAAAGAAACCGCGCTTCTCACCGCGCAGGGCCGGGTATAGATAGCGTTCCTTCTGGTCATCGTTAGCTTCGTAGAGCTGGGCGAGTCCGGCAGCACCAAACACGTTGTAGCAGGGAGCATACAACCCCGCGCGGTGCTGGGCCATCTCTACGGCTAACAGCGCGCGGGTTTTGACATCCAAACCCGGGCCTCCGAATTCTTCAGGGGTATCGATACCATAAAGACCCATAGTACGGACCATTGCGACCAGCCTGTCGTGGTCTTCGGGGGCCAATTCACTAGCATCTGGGTCCAGATGTTCTTCGAGCGGGATGATCTCCTCAAGGACAAACCGGCGGACTTGGTCGATGATCATACGCTGTTCGTCGGTCAACAAGGGATACACGTTGCTTTCTCCGTTCTTCGTCCAGGTGACGTTTTGGAATAGCCTTTGATTGCCATCAAGCGGGGCGCAACCGGCCCAACCGGTGGCTGTCTACATCAGTGTTTTCAATGGGTAGGGCGTTATATTCTGCGACATATAGCATCAGTAATTCCTGATGCCTGGTCATATATTGCATGTTGATTTCGTAACGGAATTGCGTTTCCTCGCTTCCACGTTTTTCGCGCCACTTTTCAAGTTCGCTGCGCAAACCGAACAGTGAATGGCCCCCCGCGTAACCGATGTAAAAGATGCAGTCGTCCTTTCTGGCCAGTTGAAACACACCAAGCTGCCCGGGCAGCTTGGCAATAGTTTCCTTAGTCAAGTTGATCCAAGGCTTGTCCAAGCGCAATTGAATGACTCTTTCTCCTCTGTGTCGTCAGGCGCCAGCAAACAGCGGTCGTCGTTTCTCAGCGCGTGCGGTGCGACCTTCGCTAGCATCATTGCTGTGTACCGCTTTTAGCACCAGGGCGTCGATGCTGGCGTGATTAATCTCATCGCGGAAGGCCATTCCCCGGTTGATCAGCGCCTTGATGGCCCGCAATGATAGCGGGGCGTTGGCTGCCAGACGTTCGATGATGGCAGCGGCGGCTGATTCGAGCTGATCGGGGGAAACGGCATCGGTGATTAGGCCAAGCGCATGTAGTCGCGCCGCTGGCACTGCGTCACCCAGCATCAGAATTTGGCGTGTCATGGCTGGTCCGGCTAGCTCCAAGAACTTGCGAGTGAGATGCCAGGTCGGCGACAGTCCTATCTGTACGTTGGGCATGGCGAAGTGGGCGTCCGCCGTGGCCACCACTAGATCGCAATGTAAAGCTAGTTCGCAACCGCCGGCGATGGCTGGGCCCTGAACTACCGCGACGACAGGTAAGGGATATGCCTCGATGGCATGCAACGCCGCCTCGATAGAGCTTTCTCCGGCGGCAGAAATTTCCCGTCGGGTGGTTAGGTCGAGCCCGGCACAGAAAACGGTTCCTTCGGCGCGCAAGACTGCCAAGCGTTCGCTCTGATCAGGGTTTTTAGGTAATGCTGTTATCAGGGCATCAAGCATTTCAGCATCGAGAGCATTGCGCTTGTCTGGTCTGTTCAAACGGATCGTGCGAATGCCATTATTGATAACAATCTTAACCTTCATTTTTACCTGTCCGCTCGACTTTACCCAGTGTTTATGGCCTGAACGAGCCACAGCAGCCTTATATCACTCAAATATTCACCGGCGAATCTTTTCCCCAAGGCCATGCTTCGCACCGGAGGGAGGGCGTGCCATGCTGTGTAGTCTAATTGGTCTGGCATCATGTAAGGAAGCGTCATTGACCTGCAATTAAAAGGGAGGTGTTGCTTGGTTACCGTTGCTTGCCGGGGCCTTGGTAGGGCATCGGCCGCGATACTGGCTGAGGAAGGCGCACGCATTGCCATTGCAGCGCGGCGGGGCGTCTCAATACCGAACAGATTTGGCGCATGTTTCTGACGCTGGAGGAGCGCCAGGCCTTCGCAAATGAGAACATTCCAGTCGGCTTTTATGGCGAACCTGACGACCTTGCTTGTCTGGTGACGCTCTTGTGCTCTCCGCGTGCACGTTACATCACAGGTGAATTGTTTCATGTCGATGGCGGCATGAAGCGTTCTGCACATTAGGCTGAAACATAAAAGGATGGCAGCAATGCAGCCGTCCCAACGGTGTGAATGTTATTGACTCAGGCTGCGCGGCTTGCCGGGCTATTGCCACCATTGTTATTGCGGCGGCGGCGGCGTGGCGCCCGTCCGGGGTCGCGGTCGTTTTGGCGCGAATTTCCGTTATTCCGCGAACCTTTCGATGGTTTGGAACTTAGGCGTTTTTCGTCATTGGCCGTACGGGGAAGCGTTTCTACGTTCTCTGCCTTGATTACAGTCAGTGGTTGGTGGGTCAGCCGCTCGATATCGCGCAGATAGGCACGTTCTTCGCTATCGCAGAATGCTATCGCCACGCCGGCTGCGCCGGCGCGCGCGGTACGTCCTATGCGATGAACATAGCTTTCGGCGATGTTGGGCAATTCGTAGTTGATAACATGCGTCACGCCATCAACATCGATGCCGCGCGCCGCGATGTCGGTAGCGACAAGGACGCGTATTTTGCCGGCGCGAAAGTCTTCCAGCGCCCGTTGCCGGGCATTCTGCGACTTATTGCCATGA
>CAUZNJ010000174.1:0-4917 GCA_963580965.1 Alphaproteobacteria bacterium
CTGGCCCTCTCACACGAAGTCCGATCGATGAGCTAACCGCTCACTATTCCATGAATTGTGCAACCTGCCATGAGACCACCGTCGCAAATATCAGTGACAACACAATGTGTATGACGACCCGCATCCAGCGCGAAAAAAAAGGACGGCAGATTAGCTTATCGCCAATTGCCTTGCGGGTCTCTGATTGTTTACTGCTCATGACGCGTTCTAAATGCACTTGTGGGTAACCGCATAACATCGGTCGAGACTGCTGTTCTCATGCGGCGGCTTTGCCTTTCACCACAGACGGACCATTTATTCCTTTTATAATCCTATTCCAAGCCGATTATCAGATTTTTCATCAGCGGAGCATTGGAAGGCAAGCGTATGATCGCGGCGCCCGCACCAAGCGATCAGGCGACCGAGTGAAATTCCATACCCTTTGGGGCTGACAGGTCCTGCCGGCGCCGCTAGTGTCTGCTCCGCGGCCAATTGAGGCGGTGCACTGATTGGGTTTCCCTTCGATAAGCCGTGTCATTGCGTCGATTTTTAGGAGAGTTCCATGCGGCTCATCGTCAACGGACAACAAGCATTTGGCAAAGCGGTTCTCGAAGCACTGCTAGAACGCGGCGAGGACGTCGTTGGTATCTATTGCGCGCCGGACAAAGAGGGCCGCCCAATCGATCCGATAAAAACCCTGGCCCTGGAAAAGGGGCTGCCTATTTTTCAGCCTGCAACCTACAAAGACCCGGCCGTGTGGGAGCAAATGCGCTCATTGAAGCCAGATCTCTGCGTCATGGCCTATGTCATCATTTTCATCCCGGAAGAGGCACTCAGCGTGCCTACACACGGGACCATCCAGTATCATCCTTCCCTATTACCCTTGCACCGCGGCCCCAGCTCCATCAACTGGCCTATCATCCAGGGGCGCGAGAAGACCGGCCTATCCATTTTTTGGCCTGACAATGGTCTCGATGAGGGCCCGATTCTTTTGCAGAAGGAAACGGAGATAAGCTCCGACGATACCCTTGGCAGTATCTACTTCAACAGGCTATTCCCCATGGGAGTCGCGGCCATGATGGAAGCCATTGATTTAGTACGCGACGGCAAAGCGCCTAAAATCCCCCAGGATAATTCCCAGTTCACATATGAAAGCTGGTGCCGCAAGAAAGATGCGGAGATCGACTGGTCAAAACCAAGCAGTACCGTCTACAACCTAATCCGCGGCACGAACCCGCAACCGGGCGCCTGGACCACCTTCCAGGGCAAGACTGTGCAAGTCTTCGACTCCACGCGCGAAGACGGCGACGGCACACCGGGGACCGTAGTGGCCATTGATCCAGAAAGCTTTAGCGTTGCCACCGGCCGCGGGAGAATCGTGGTCAAACGGGTCCGGTCCGAGGGAGAAGGCAAGGTTGCGGCAGCCGAGTTTGCCGCCACCGTCGGCCTGCAGAAAGGCGCGAAGTTCAGCTGACAAGCAGCCCGCGTTAGCTCTGAATGTAGCTCTGCAGCTGCTCAGTTCCGCCCTTTAGCTATTCCAGCCAGTTTTAACCACATAGCCAATACTGACGATGCGGAAGAGCCGGCCTTCACGCATGACAGGAACATGGTGAAATCATCCCGCGGTCACCAGCCTGAATGCCTGGGCAGGCAGACTCGAATGTCTTAAGGTTTGCGCCACGATCATAGATTAAGGAGAATGTTCCATGGCCGCTTTTATTGACCGCCAACAGCTCCTCTACGCGTTGGAGCAGCTAAATAGTGATGAGGACGGCGACGTGCTTGCCGCTGCCAGAAAAGCCCAGGCCATGGTCAATAACGCCGGCATGACCTGGCATGACGTCCTCGTGCCCGAACCGGTCGATGAACCGGACGTCATGGATAACGTTGAACATCCCGATGATATCGAGGATGAAGACGATGACGATGGGTCCGGTAACCGCCCTAGCAACACAAAGGACGATACAGAATCCCTCAAGATAATAGAACGCATGTTAGCGCAGGCCATGGATAACGCAGACTTCCGAGATGAACTCAATGGATATAAGGAAGATATCGCCGCCGGAGAGTTCACAGATCGCGATCGCAAGTATCTGCAGGATCTGCACAACCGTTTGCGTACAGCTTGATCCTGCCACAGTTGCCCAACGACATCGTGCACCAGGGTCAGGAAAACGCAGCAGGCCGACTATCCTTGTTCGCTATGGAACCCAGTTCACCATCCAGTTCTTGGAGCCCGAGGATGCCTGGATCCTGTGGCTGCGCGCCTCGAATAAACACTAGAAGACGGTTTACTGGAAGGCCGGCTTAAAAGGACTGCAGCGCACGAATAATGACTTTATGGCTTGTGCCTGCTGACCTAGAAGCTGAAAGGAGTATGATGGCCGCTTGTCAGCCCATCAGGCAGAGCCGGCAAGATTTGTTTTCGCTTCTCGATTAAGTTACATGGCCCAGAACACGGATCAGAGTCGGCCTGTATCTATATCCTCACATGAAATATCGAACTGATCGAGTCCCTCCTCGAGGTAGTCGGCAAGCATCGGCGTGTCGATCAAGTAGTCTGCCGTTTTCACGTTTCGCAAATTCTCGGCCTCTTCAAGAGCGTCCGTCCATTCCTTAATATTGAATTCACCACGACCAACCCACATCAGCGCCACAAGATTAATCTGCTCTTCCTCATTTAATCCATCGATAAAATCGTGCAATTCCTGATGCACTTCCTTATTGTCAAACTCTTCGATAGATGGGTCGGTATCAGCTTCTAGGTCGCGAACTGCCACAGTCGATTCATCATCATCATCATCCATATCGTCCGTATCAAGCTCCCGCGAAGAGAGGATGACATAACAGACTTTTTCCGGCGCGATAGCCAATGCGTCCGCATCAATAAAGGTTTCTTCTGACATTGCCTGATCACCTTTTTATTTCAAGCCCGTATCATGTTTTACCAAGCTCCCAGAATTAGTCGCGACCAAGCTGGTCCTGATCAATTCTTATTACGCATACATTACAAACAATTTATCCCCCAGTCTGGTAACCGTGTATCCGGCCTGCTCATGTATTTGGCATGGATCCAATTCAGGTAACCTCCTTGGCTAGTTTGCGCACATTAACCCACAGCGCCATCTATCTTTCAGCATCCTGTTGCCCTTCTTCCGCCATCGGATCAACCCCAACAATGCCACGTTCGCGCAAGCGGGAAATAGCTTCTCCATCCAAGCCAAGAAGTTCTCCAAGAACGTCGTTCGTGTTCTCCCCCAACAGGGGCGGTGCGTGGCGGTAAGAGACCGGTGTTTCAGACATCTTGATCGGATTACCAATCAGGCGTACTTGACCATCGCCGGCAACAGGGTGGTCCATGACAATGGACATCTGCCGTTGCACGGCTTGAGGGTCGGCGAAGACCTGACCGATATCGTTGACCGGACCACAAGGCACGTTGGCCTTAGCAAGCTCGGCAATCCAGAAATCCCGCGGCTTCTTTTTGACCAGTTCTTTCACCACGGGGATCAAAGCATCACGGTGACGGATACGGTCTGAATTACTGGAAAATCGGGGATCTATGCAGAGTTCGTGCGCCCCCGCAACTACACAAAAGCGCTCGAATTGGCCATCATTGCCACAGGCAATTAGAACGTGGTCATCTAAGGTTTCAAAAACTTGATAAGGCAATACGTTGGGGTGCGCATTACCCATACGGCTGGGAATTTGCCCTGAAACGAAATAATTGGTGGCAAAATTAATCAACCAAGAAATTTGGGTATCGAACAGCGCAACGTCGATA
Organism: Alphaproteobacteria bacterium; assembly: GCA_963580965.1. GTDB lineage: Bacteria > Pseudomonadota > Alphaproteobacteria > Rhodospirillales > CAMCUA01 > CAMCUA01. The sequence continues at coordinate 3,764 of CAUZNJ010000174.1, forward strand.
TATTGGCCACGCCCGGTTTGGTCTCGGTGATGGATAGCCGACAGAATAGAAACGGTCGCATACATGCCGCACATGATATCGGCAATCCCGACGCCAACTTTCGTCGGCTCACCTTCCGGCTGACCCGTGATGCTCATAATGCCGCCCATGGCCTGGATAAGGGCATCGTAGCCAGGGCGGCTGGCATAGGGGCCGGTCTGACCAAAGCCGGTAATCGAGCAATAGACGAGGCGAGGATTGGCATCCTTAAGGTGGTCGTAACCGAGCCCGTACTTAGCAAGCCCGCCAACCTTAAAGTTCTCGATCAAAATGTCACATTTCCCGGCAAGTTGCCGGATCAGGGCCGCGCCTCCGGGTTTGGCAAGATCGACCGCGACGGATTTCTTATTGCGATTGGCGCAGAGGTAATAAGCGCTCTCACGCGTTTCCCGACCCGCGGCATCCTTAACATAGGGCGGACCCCAGATACGGGTATCGTCACCAACGCCAGGTCGTTCAATCTTGATAACCTCCGCGCCAAGGTCACCGAGGAGCTGAGTGCAAGTCGGACCCGCAAGTATACGAGAAAGATCGAGAATACGCAGCCCCGCGAGGGGCCCGCTATTTTTTTCCATCATTCGATCCGTTCGTTTTGCCGAAGGAGTAACAAAAATTCCGATGCGATACGCTGAACCGGGCCGCCGGAACGCGCAATGCATGAAAATATCATGCCTTAACGCGGCTTTTTAGAAACGCGCGCATAGCCATCGAGGCTATAACCCTGCTCCCCAGGAGGCGCCAACGTTGTAAATATGTCAAAATTCTATAATTTTTTATGGGTCAGCATGGTTTTGCAGCCCTAGAATTGTGGTTAATCCTCATACCGACTAGTTGGAGTGGGAAAACTCACGTGCGCAAGCATATTCGCCTGGCATACGTAACCGTCATTGTAACCTCGATCCTGGCTGGAAACGCGTCAGCGGTATGCATCAGCGAAAGACATTGGTCAGCATTGAGCATTAGGGTCATGCAGACCGAATTGATGGTTGCCGCCCTGACCTGCGACCGCCGGGAAAGCTATAATGCTTTCCTACGTAAATACAAAGCTGAGCTCATTTCTCACGGATATCAACTTCGCCAGTTTTTTGATGCAACGTACGGTGCCCAGGGTCAGC
>CAUZNJ010000175.1:0-4908 GCA_963580965.1 Alphaproteobacteria bacterium
TTTGGTCGCGCACTTTGGTTGGGATTGGCATGACTGGGACCGTATTGCAGCAGGAACCCTGGCTGGCCATCTGCTCGAATGCGGTGCGCAGGTGACGGGTGGATATTTTGCTGACCCCGGCTACAAGGACGTGCCGCAGCCGGAGAACATCGGCTTTCCTATCGCTGAGGTATCGGCGGATGGGGGGATCGTCATGACGAAGGCGCCTGGAACCGGCGGCTTAGTTAGTACCCGCACGGTCAAGGAACAGATCCTCTACGAAATCCATGATCCTTCATCGTATTTGACTCCGGATGTGATCCTTGACGTCACCGGTGTAGAGATCAAGCAGGTCGGCTCCGACCGGGTTCGCGTAACTGGCGCTAAGGGTCGGGCAGCGCCGCCAAGTCTCAAGGCAACTGTCTGTTTTCCAGGAGACTGGCTAGGCGAGGGCGAAATCACGTATGCGGGGCCAAACGCACTGGCACGCGCCCGGCTGGCGGGGGATACAGTGACCAAACGTATTCACATGCGAGGTCTTGATGTGGATATCCGTCTCGATATGATAGGTACGCAAAGTGTGTTCGATTCAGACGCCTTCGACCTCCAGGGTTCCTTCGCCGAACCAGTTTCAGAGGTTCGCCTTCGGGTCGCCGTTTCGGGGGCCAAAAAAGAGCTAGTTGAGCAGAGCGTGCAGGAGGTTCTGGCGCTTTATTGTTGCGGTCCGGCCGGCGGCGGCGGGGTCAGGACGCGTCTACAAAATCGCATCCGTACGGCCTCCTACATGCTTCCACGAAATGTGGTTAGCCCGTCCTTCACGTTTCTTGACGGAAAGGGTTCTTGAGTATGGCTAGCGTCCTGCTGCACCGCATTGCCCATGCCCGAACGGGCGATAAGGGCAACCGCCTTAATGTTGCGGTGTTTGCTTATGAAGCGGCATACTGGCCTTACATTCGTGAGCAGCTGACCCCGGAGCGTGTGCTTGAACGTTTCCGGCACCGTGGCGCTAGCAACGTCGTCCGTTATGAATTGCCGCGTCTTCAGGCCCTAAATTTCGTCGTTGACGATGTGTTGGAAGGCGGTGTTAACGGCAGCCTCAACGTCGATGGCCACGGTAAGACGAATTCGTACAGTGTGCTCGGTATGAGGATCGAGCTTCCCGAGAAATTGGCGGCTTCGGTTTCCGCTCCGTGATGGACTGTTTCTCGGTGAAGTGGTGCGCGCGGCAGGTTGATGGATGCTTTGCTGCTAGCGCCTCTGTATAAAATGTATGAACTACATCTGGGGATCCTTATTGGGGCTTCCGTGGGTTAGGTTAAAAACAGCGATGGGCAGGACGTAATGATCAATAAGATCGTCCAAACGATGGCCGACGCGATGGCCGGGATCGAGGATGGCTCGACTGTTCTGGTCGGTGGCTTTGGCGATGTAGGGCAGCCGTTGCATCTGATCGATGGTCTTATTGAGCAGGGTGCCAAAGATCTAGTCGTCGTATCTAATAATTCTGGGGTTGGGCGGGTCGGTCTTGCCCGTCTCTTTTCCGTCGGGCGCGTGCGCAAGGTGATCTGCAGTTTTCCCCGCAGTTCTGATCCGGTTGTCTTCGAAGAACTTTATCGTGCTGGCAAGCTGGAATTAGAAATCGTCCCCCAGGGCACCATGGCCGAACGTATGCGCGCTGCTGGCGCTGGCATACCCGCTTTTTTTACCCCGACAGGGGTAGGCACTAAGCTGGCTGAGGGCAAGGAATCTAGGGAATTCAACGGCCGGACGTGTATCTTGGAAAATGCCCTGCGGGGTGACCTTGCCCTGGTCGAGGCTTGGCAGGCAGACCGTTGGGGTAACCTGATCTACAAAGACTCAGGGCGTAACTTTAACCCGGTCATGGCGATGGCGGCTGATCTGACCATTGTTCAATCGCAGCATATGGCTGATCTTGGGGAACTGAACCCGGAACATATCGTCACACCGGGCGTATACGTCGACCGCGTTATCCACGTGCCTTACGATAAAGCGTGATCCGGGGAGACCTCGAACATGGATATGGCTATAAACTTCAAGCCGCTTGGCCGTGACGGTATGTCGGCGCGGGTCGCTGACGATATTCCAGAAGGCTGGTGCGTCAATCTCGGCGTTGGTATTCCGACAGCCATCGCTAATTATGTCCCGCTCGACCGGGAAGTTATCATCCATTCGGAAAACGGCCTGGTTGGCATGGGCCCGGCGCCGGCGCCAGACAAGGCCAACCCTTGGTTGGTCAATGCAGGAAAGCAACAAGTCACAATGCGCCAGGGCGGCGCTTATGTACATCATGCGGATAGCTTTGCGTTAATCCGTGGCGGGCACTTGGATCTTTGCGTTCTCGGGGCTTTCGAGGTGGCGGAGAATGGTGACATTGCTAACTGGGCGACGTCATTTTCGGCAAATGCTGCAGCGCCTGCCGTTGGTGGCGCTATGGACCTGTGCGTTGGCGCTAAGCGCCTATGGGTCGTCATGCCGCACACTTCGAAGAAGGGTGAAAGCAAATTGGTGCGTAAATGCAGCTTGCCGTTGACTGCGTTGGGCTGTGTCACCCGCATCTATACAGACCTCGCCGTCATTGACGTGACGGACAAGGGTTTCGAGGTTATTGAAATGATCCCGGGTATGACCTTTGAAGCATTACAGGAGAAGACCGCCGCGATGCTTCACAAGGTAGAATAGGGATTATGATCTGGTTAAGAGTGCTTTGTGCCGATCCACTAATTCCCCGAACCATGTAACTCTCCGGGTAAAACCGGAAATTCTCAGGAGGAAAAAAGACGTGAACGAACTCGAGATGCTAGAAGAACTGAGGAAGATTGATACGCCGACGATTACTAACGTCGTCGCGACCTATCCGGGGCAGGAGTATTGCCTTGGCCTCTACAATCCGTGGTCTATGAACTGGTATACCGACAACCGGCTAGAATGCTGGTATCCGGAACTCGGCCCCATCGCTGGATATGCGGTCACCGCCGTCTACAGCGAGCCTGACCCCAATTACCCACCCCTTGACTTCATGCAGGTTCTTGAAGAGATCGACGCCAGTCCAAAGCCTGCTATTTTTGTTTTTGAGCAGCGGTTTTCACCGGAAAATGCTGATAAGGTTGGGCTCGCCGGCGGCAATATGACGTCAAAGATGCTGGCAGTCGGCGCCATCGGCGCCATTACCAACGGACCGACCCGGGACCGTCATGAAATTCGCCCGATGAAGTTCCAGTACATGTCTCGTGGTTTGTGCGCAGGTCATGGTAAGCAGGCAATTCAGGCCATCCAGGTGCCGGTTCATATTTGCGGTATGGATATCGCGCCGGGTGAGATTGTCCATATGGATGAGAACGGTGCCGTCAAGTTTCCGGCCAACAAATTGGAAGCTGTTCTGAAGAACGCCAAGGCCCTTCTGGCCAAGGAAGACTCGGATATTGGGAAAGTTCTGGAGGTGCGTGGTAAGGGCCTCAAAGCGCTGAAAGAGGCTATGGTGGGCACTGCTGATCCTTATATGGGAAAGCGCTGACCGTCTGGACGCACGACTAACAAAGCACCGGGCGGCATTGCCGCCCGGTAGCACGGTCAGCAACCGGAGAGACTTTGCCGTGATCCATTAATTAGTCTCCATCGCGTGCGATGGAGACGTTTAACTGTATCCCTAAAAGTTACAGTCCATTTTCAGGGATTTTTATCTCTGATTGATGCCCTTGGCACTTGCAAAGAACAGCGCAATTAGACCCGGCCGACTGGATAAGAAACTACAAAAAATGGAACGTCACATAGAGGCAGGGACAAAGTACGCGGGCTGAATCATCACCACGGTTGCGGTAGTGGCCGTCCCACCGATTGTGGCGCGGTGGACCGGGTTAAAACATCAGGCGCCTTCGACTTCCTCACGTTTGATTTCGAGCGCTAGCCAGCGCTCCTCTGTCGCGGCCAGGGCTTCTTCTGTCTTTGCCAGCGTGTCGGCTAAGGCGTTAAAGGTTCTGGGGTCGCGGGTAAACAATTCTGGGTCGGCGAGCTTGCGGTGCCATTTGGCGATGTCCGCCTGCAATTTTTTTATCTCGCGTGGCAGCGTTTCCAACGCATGCTTTTCCTTGAAAGACAGGCGTGTCGCCGGAGGCTTTGGCGATGCCTTGCCGGTTCTCTTAAGTTTTCTTATTGCTCCGGACGGGGTGCTCTTGGCTTCGACGCCTCGGCCGCGCTGGGCAATCATGTCGCTGTAGCCACCGGCATATTCGATCCACTGGCCATCGCCTTCCCAGGCGATAACTGAGGTGGCAACGCGATCGAGAAAGTCTCGGTCATGACTTACCAGCAGTACCGTTCCGTCGTAGTTAGCAAGCATTTCCTGCAATAGATCTAGGGTTTCAAGGTCTAGATCATTGGTCGGTTCGTCGAGTACCAGAAGGTTGGATGGTCGTGCAAGGGCGCGGGCAAGGATTAGCCGGCCGCGTTCGCCACCTGATAGTGCGCCAACCGCTGTACGCGCCTGTTCCGGTAGGAAAAGAAAGTCTTTCATATAGCTGATGACGTGGCGGGATTCGCCGCCGACCATGACCTGGTCACCGCGCCCGCCAGTTAGGGTATCGCTGAGGCTGGTGGCGGCGTCGAGGCTATCGCGGCGTTGGTCGATGGTCACCATCTGCAAGACGGTACCTAGTTTAATCCAGCCCGCGTCGGGCTTCAGCCCGCCGGTTAGGATGTTGAGTAGAGTGGTCTTGCCGGCTCCATTGGGTCCGATTAGGGCAACTCGGTCGCCGCGCTGTACGCGGATGGAGAAGTTATCAATCAGAGGTGCTTCCCCGAAGGATTTAGAGATACCCACGGCTTCGATGACTCGCTTGCCTGAAATGGCGCTTTCGGTGGTCGTCAATTTGACGGTGCCGGGAACCTGGCGTTGCTGCTGGCGTTCGGTGCGCA